>ONBW01000116.1 GCA_900316165.1 uncultured Lachnospiraceae bacterium
AGGTAAAACTGCCAGAGAAGATGTGTTGGAGTTTATAAAAGATAATATTAGATAAACAAATTGGCTCACCATTAATTTAAATGGTGAGCCTCTATTTTTATAGTATTGAGGTTTTTTGTAGTCGTTTTTTCATAAATGCCAGGCAACGAAGGCTGACATCGACTGGATAAATGAGGCAGGAACAAGCATTATAAATGCACAAACCTTCTCAGCAACGCCGATACCAGCTGATTCTGTCAATCCTATTGTATTTACGATAGCCAATATAACCAGGAGGGATATTCCTACAAGTAAATCCTGGACAGCTATAGGCGTTCCTAAAAATAAAATTCGTTTAAGTAATCGGGCGGGAATTCTCGGGAACTTGTTCCCGAGATGAAAGCCCGTAAAAAAGAAGGCTATCTGTATAGATAAGAAATGGCGTAATTTCTTGCTTATTCTTTCGGAACATGTTATACTATATGTATGAACAAATATACGCATGGACGTACCTGTGTCTACAACATAAATTACCATATCGTCTGGTGTGTAAAGTATCGTCGCAAAGTGCTGTCACAAAAAATATCTGAACGGCTTTATGAACTCTGCCATGAGATTGCCATGACCACGTACATTGTTTTGTGTCTGCTCCGCCAAAGATATCCATCACCCAGATTGTAAAATACCTGAAAGGCATATCAGGCAACAGACTTCTGGAAGAATTTCCTGAACTCCGTAAATCTTTGTGGAAAGGGCATCTCTGGAACGGCAGTTACTTTGTTGAGACTATTGGCTCTACATCCGAGGATAACATCAGACGCTACATCGAAAGGCAGAAGAACGTTCAGCTATGAACAAAGCATACGTTTACAGGCTGTATCCTACAGCCGACCAGAAAATCTTATTTGCAAAAACGTTCGGCTGCTGCCGCAAGATCTGGAATCTCATGCTCGGCGACCGTATCGACGCCTACAACGATTATGGGATAACCCTACTTCCGACACCTGCATGGTATAAATCAGATGACAAGTATTCTTACCTCAAAGAAGTAGACTCCCTCGCACTCGCAAACGTACAGCTTGATCAGCAGAGGTCTTTTACAGCCTTCTATAATGGAACGTCTGGCTATCCGAAGTTCAAGTCAAAACGCCGTTCAAAGCTGTCATACACTACCAACAACCAGGGCGGGACCATCTCTGTTGCGGATAATGCTGTCCGTATTCCAAAAGCAGGCATGGTCAAAGCAAAAATCCATAGAAAAGCTCCTTCCTATATGAAACTGAAGTCAGCGACTGTTTCATGCGACAAATGTGGCAGATACTATGTTTCCATACTTTATGAGTATGACAGGGCTGATATCTTTAGCAATACCCATGCATCTGACGACCCGGAAAAACTTCTGGGACTTGATTACAAGTCAGACGGCCTGTACGTTGACTCTGAAGGCAGGTGTGCTGATATGCCGCACTTCTACCGCAAGGCACAGAATAAGTTAAAACACTTACAGCGTGGGCTGTCCCGTAAGACCGGTTCAAAGAAGGGCGAGACACCTTCCCACAACTTTGAAAAACAGCTTGCCAGGGTCCGTAAGCAACACAGACATGTGGCAGACCAGAGACGCGACTATCTCCAGAAGCGGTCAACCGCCATTGCTGATGAGTACGACCTTATCGGGACAGAAGACTTATCACTCAAAGGGATATCATCTTCCATGGGACTGGGACTCGGAAAAGCAACAAACGATAACGGCTTTGGTATGTTTATCCAGATGCTTGCCTACAAGATGACCGACAGAAATAAACACCTCATAAAGGTAGGCAGAGCCTTTCCGTCAAGCCAGCTGTGCCAGTGCGGATATAAGAATCCGATAACCAAGGATCTCTCTGTCCGCAGGATCATTTGCCCGATGTGTGGACGCACATACGACCGCGACATCAACGCCGCTATAAACATCAGGAACGAAGCTTACCGCATCTTCCGATGCGGGGAATAGGCTAAAATCTATGTAGGGCGGGGACCGCCCGAACTAAAGCCTGTGGAGCTGGCTCTGACGGGGTATACCTTT
>ONBW01000115.1 GCA_900316165.1 uncultured Lachnospiraceae bacterium
CCATTATTTTTATGATTAATCAAACGGAAGCTCTTCACCAATGGGATCTGAGTCGCTTGTTTTACGAATATAACGATCAGCTAAATCCTCAGGAATCGGGATATCTTCTTTGACAAGTATAGCAATGAGCTGCCTGATATCATCCTTCTGTTGTTCGATAGTTTCGAGTGCCTTGTCATAATCATCCCGAAGAAAATCAACCTGTGCTAAAAATTCATCGTCAATTTCATTTGGTACAGATTTCCGTTTACTCATTTTAGGTCTCCTCAGTATTTCTCGTATTTTAGTATCCGTGCTTGCATGCTGTCATCCATTGATAGCTGGTTTCTAACTAATGCCCAGTTAGCAACAGGCCGGCCATTCCACTTTTTATAGAGCTCTGTTATTCGCAGGTATAATGCTTTCATAACAGCATCTTCGCTTGGAAATGATCCTTTCTTAGTCACCTTCCGGAAGCTTGAATTTACAGACTCAATAGCGTTTGTTGTGTACATTATTTTTCGAACTGCACTGCCGTAATTGAATAACTGTTCTATATGCGACCAGTTGCGGCTCCATACATCGATGGCTCCTGGGTATTGGCTCCATGCCTGCTTAAAGTGCTCAAATTCTGCTACAGCGGCTTTTAAGCTGGCAGCTCCATATACTTTTTTCAATTGTGATGTATAAGCTTTGTAGTCTTTTGATGGTATGTATTTTATAGAATTTCGTATCATGTGAACAATGCATCTCTGTACGACAACATCCTTAAATATAGATTTTGCTCCTTCCTCGAGGCCTGATACTCCATCCATGCTTATGAAGAGGATGTCCTCAACTCCACGAGCCTTTATTTCATCAAAGATCTGCATCCAGTAATGTTTTCCTTCAGAGTCTCCAATCCAGATGCCCAGGATATCCTTGACTCCATTCACATCATATCCCAACACGACATAAACAGCGCAGCTCTTGGTCTCAAGCTCTTTGCGGATATTTACATACAGACAGTCTACAAAAACAAAGCTATAGAATTTCTTCAATGGTCTGGTTTGCCATTCATTTGCCGTTTCAATAACCTGATCTGTGATATTTGAAATGGTTTCGTGTGAAATGTTAAATCCATAGATGTCTTCGATTGTATCAGCGATATCACGCTGGCTCATCCCTTTTGCGTACATGGATAGCACCTTATCTTCGATGCCGCTTACATCCTTACTCCTCTTTGGTATAAGCTGAGGCTGGAAAGAACCATCTCTGTCCCTTGGGGTATCAATTTCGACATCTCCCATAGAAGTTTTTAACGTTTTATGAGTGTATCCGTTTCTACGGTTGCTGGTGCTTTTTGATCCGTGATCATTGCTTTCATATCCTAGATGACTGGACATTTCACCCTGAAGCATGGCTTCAAACATTGGGCCGAAAATGTCTTTTAATGCATCCTGCATTTCCTCTGCAGAAGAAGGCTGATACTGGTCGATGATTGCCTGTGCGATAGCTTTACTGGCTTCGCTGCGTCTGTTTTTTCTTGGTGCCATAAGTGTGTTACTCATAATCCTTTCAAGTCCTTTCATAAAGATACCGCACTTTATGAAAAAAATAAAGTGCATAAGTTATTATGTTTACTACTAACTTACACACTTAATTTTACACTCTCTCTCTTATCTAGAAATAAAATCAAATATATTGAGCTGTGGATCTATCCACGACCTCTGCTTTGCATCCCTGACCATATCCCCTTTGTGAAGATGTCCTATCAGCAGAGGGGATTCCGAGTCGTGCCATCTCATATTCTGATGCACTATCTCCATGTCATAATTCGCATAACAGTACAGGCATCCGTGAGCGCAGGTATTATATGCCCCTATGTCTGAGCCAAGGAGACATCTGCATCCCTTTCTGGCGCCTATTGCAGCATTTGGTACGGTAAGATGCTCCCCTATTGCTCTTTCCATTACCGCCTGTGAATAGCATCCGTCTGCATCAACATTATCTCTGATGAGTCCTGCATCTTCATGGCACAGGTGAATCTGCATCCCATATTTCCTTGCTGTCTCAGAAAAGGAATCAATGAGCTCTTCCTGTTCTTTCTTTGACACATGCTTCGCCTCCGGGATTGACACATGCTTCGCCTCCGGGAAGTTCATTTTCGTTTTTTCATACAGATCTATAAAACTCACCACACACTGGCTAGTGTATGGATGTAGCTTCTCAGCAAAATCTGCAAAAGCTCTTTTATGGAATTCCACGCTGTATTTTTCTGAAATAAAAACCGGATCATACCGCCAGCTCATGGCATTCTTCCCTGCATATTCCGACAGTGCTTTAAATGACTCTACTACTTCATTCTTATCTGGAACAAGAGGCTCTATCTCCCTGCCATATGGTGTGATCGTCACCATGAAAAAGCT
>ONBW01000111.1 GCA_900316165.1 uncultured Lachnospiraceae bacterium
TAAAGCATGCGAAAAATGCATAGAAAAGAAAGTCATTAACAATTCGTCAATCTTAATAATTATAAGTTGTTTGTTACGCTGACTGTCAAGGTAGTTGTCAGTAAAATATTTATTTTTTGTTCTTGCAGGTCATCAGATATTGTTCTGTACCTGACGTGAGTATCAATAAATTATCTACGTTTATTGGCAATCACGTCAGGCACAGAATCCTGCCTGATCACCATCATTTTGAATGATTAGATTTTTATGAAACAGCCATCTGCTCATCAGCTTTTTCGGATTGTTCGTGTACCTTTTCCGGGTTCAGATATACAGTATCCGGAAGACTCCAGTCACGGGTTGCACGTCCATTCCAGCGTTCTGGATGCTCTGCTTTAGCAGCTTCGTATACTTCTTTACGTTTAGACAGTATCTTGTCAGACGATCCGCTGCGGCGCTGATAAGGAGTAAGAAAGTTTAGACCACTGTGATGATGATCGTGGTTATACCATTTTACAAACAAGCTGACCCATTCCCGAGCCTCTTCCAATGTTTCAAATCCTTTGGGCTGATAGTTAGGACGATATTTCAACGTTTTGAAAAGACTTTCGGCATAGGGGTTATCATTGCTTACACGCGGTCTGCTGTTTGAAGGAGTTATACCAAGCTGATACAGGGTCGCCAACATTGTAGCGCCTTTCATGGGTGAGCCATTATCAGAGTGTAAGACTAATGGCTCCGTAGTAAGCCGCCCTTGTTTTAAACAGATCCTTTTAATCAAACTGCTGGCATAGTCGGCACTTTCTTCCTCGTAGACTTCCCAGCCAACGATACTCCTATCGTAAAGATCTGAGAAAAGATACAGATAGTAAAACATACCCTTATGTGGACCATTCAGATATGTGATATCCCACATATACACCTGATTCGGACCTGTTGCGCTGTATGTAGATGGACGGTTGTGTTTTGGTGCTTCGCTGCGTCCACGGTGGTTCAGCATTTTTTCTTCCCTCAACACACGGTAAAAAGTTGATTCAGAAGCGATATAGATACCTTCATCGGCTAATGCCGGAACGATCTCACATGGTGCCAGGCTGGCGTATTCTGGTTTGTTACAGATATTTACGATTTCCCGACGTGTCTCTGCTGGTATCTTATTGGCAGGATCTGAATGATCTGCTGAGGGACGTCCATCCTCATAGGAATCCGTATCTGCCTTTCGCTTCTTCCAACGGTAGAAAGTCCGTTCCGTGATTCCGAGACGCTCACATGCCTTTTTACAGGACGCTCCCGATGTAATGGCTTCATTGATCAGCAATACAGCATTCTTGCGGTCTGAGGCGCTGATCATTCGTCCTCTGGATCCCCCCAGATCGCATTTGCTTTTTTTGACAGTACAAGTAAAGCTGCTGCTTCTGCAAGAGCCTTTTCCTTGCGCTGTAATTCTTTTTCAAGTTTTCTGCGTTCCTTTTCAGAATCCTTGAGTTCACGGTTAAGCCGGGAAGCCTCTTTAGCGATACCGCCATTTGCATTCATGCAGGCATCTTTCCAAGCTTTGATCTGCTCAACATAAAGCCCTTTTTTACGGGCATACTCAGCGAGCTCCGTTTCATTCATGCTTGCTGTTTCAACAACAACTAAAAATTTATCCTGTGTACTCCAGTCATCCGGAACAGCATCCGTACCAGGAGCAGCATAGCCTTCCTTTCTGGCTTTATCCCGCCAGTTGCGAAGTGTCTGTTCAGAGATACCTTCTTCTCTGGATATCTTGGTAATGGATTCATTATTTGGTGGAAGCATTCTCCTGAGGAGTGCATCCTTTAATTCTGGACTATAGTTCATAGTGAAAGCTCCCTTCCTGTGATAGCTATATACTACCACAAAAGTAATTATCTTTCACTGACAATTATCCTAACACACAGGGGGATGCAGAAGTGCTTAATGCTGTGCTCTCTCACAGGGATGTCAGTGGAATAATATATTGTGCCACAAGAAAAAATGTTGACAAAGTATATGCGATGCTTGCTAAAAATGGAATTGCAGTTACAAGGTATCACGCCGGGCTTGATAATGATATGAGAAAAGCCAATCAGGAAGATTTCATATATGATGAAAAACCGGTAATTGTGGCAACAAATGCGTTTGGCATGGGTATAGACAAGTCAAATGTAAGATATGTGCTTCATTATAATATGCCTCAGTGTATAGAAAATTATTATCAGGAAGCGGGAAGAGCCGGCCGTGATGGAGAACCT
>ONBW01000110.1 GCA_900316165.1 uncultured Lachnospiraceae bacterium
GAGTAAGCCAAAGAAGTCAAAGGTAACTATTAAAGCAACTTGGTTACAGAATAAGACAGTATTATTAAAAGTTAGCAATAAAAACAAGCAGACAATTTCAGCAGATATTAAATTAGTTTATAAAAATGGCGAGACTGTTATCGCTGAGAAGAAAGAATCTGTATCTGGTGTAAGAGGCAAAACAACAGTATATGATTCTGTATCTTCTTCATTTAGTATGAAAGATGATTTAGAGCCTACAAGTGTTCAGGTTAAGTTTAATTTAAGAGATAACTATGCTTCACCTCAGTTAAAGAGTATTAAAAATGTTGTAACTGCTGAAATTACAAGTGTAGAAAATTATGATTATTTAAAATGGCAAACTGTACATGTTGATATTAATAATATAAGTAAAAGAAATATTAATGGAAGTGTAACTGTATTATTTTATTCTGAAAATAAACTGGTTGGGTCTCAAAATTGTCCATTAACTATAAATAAAGGAGAAACAGATTTCGAAGATTTCATTCCAATGTTCTATTCAGATGAAAAGGTTAACATTGATTCTATAAAACTAGTTCAGAATAACTTAAGATACAATTAATTAATAGCTTAAGGGGGTAGTTTTAATTATGTAAGCCTAGAGAGTAATCTCTAGGCTTTATTTTGTTGTTGATTGCCTCAATACGGGCATTCATCTGCCGAACCAAAATTCCCTGAAGAAAACTTCTGATAGAGAAAACGGAACAGCGAGAATGTCAAATCAGCCTGGTATGTGCATGACCAGCAAGTTGGAAAGGAAGAATGACAGATGTGGATGTTTATATACTGGATTCTGGGTCTGGCTGTGGCCTGGCTCACCGGGCGTCTAATCACAAGACTCAAAATGCCAGCTATTCTGGGGTGGCTGATCGCTGGAATGTTATTGGGCCCTCACGCGCTTGGACTGCTGCCGCAGTCGATGCTTGACGCTGCATGGTACAAGCTGACAATCACCTGGATGCAGTGCGCTTTCGGACTGATGCTCGGGACAGAGCTGGTCTGGAGGAAGATCAAGTCTTATGGCAGAGCGCTGGTAGTCACGACACTTACCCAGTCGCTGGGGACATTTGCGGTTGTCAGCTTAGTGTTTGCCATTGTTTTTTTCCTGGAGTGTGTTCCGCTTTACCTGGCGCTTGCGTTTGGAGGCATCGCACTTGCGACAGCGCCGGCTCCGGCTCTTTCCATCGTACAGGAATTTCACACGAAGGGACCAGTGACTGATACTCTTCTTCCGATGGCGGTGTTTGATGATGTGGTAGGTATTGTTGTTTTTTTTCTGGTGGACTCTTATATCGCCAGCCGGGTTTCAGGCGGCGCGGTACCGCTTTATATGATCCCGGTGATGATCTTCCTGCCGATCGGGATTGGGATTCTGCCGGGATTTGCGGCAGGAAAAATCCTTAAGAAAAAAAGCAATCGTGTAGCCTCGCTTGCGGTTCTTTTGTCCGGCATCACAGTTACTGCGGGAATCGGACTGTTCTTTAACCGGTATGTATTCACGGGGATCTCTCTTAATTATATGCTGATGGGAGTATCCTTCTCGTCATTGTTTTCCAATATGATCCCAGAAGAAAAGCTAACGGCAGTTACTAAATATTTTCATCCCGTGCTGGCTGTAAGCCTTCTGGCTGCTATCGTGGATCTGGGTGCTCCGCTTGACCTTCATCTGATACTGGGAGCTGGCCTTTTTACCTTCCTTTACATAGGCGCACGCACTGTCGGCAAGTACTTCGGCGCCAGGATCGGCGCGACGATCATGAAAATGCCAAAAACAGTGAAAAAATATCTGGGTCTTGCGCTGCTTCCGCACTCGGGCGTATCGCTTGTCTTCACAGGAATTGTGTGCGGCGTTCGATCTGGCGGTCATAGTAAAGGGCACGATCGCGGCAGCTGCTGTGATCAACGAGATCATAGCTGTATTTGCGGCAAAGCGGGGATTTGAGCTGGCGGGCGAGACAGGATGAAGTGTCTTCTAGACCAGCAATGGGAAATTTTTATATAGGCAGAAAAAGAACGCACTCCATGAGGGGTGCGTTTGCTACTTTTGGTCGGGTAATCCTTCTGTCATATTTTGACCTTTTTGAGGTAATCTTCGTAAGGCATATATTCCTTCATGGGAGGTCTCCGGTATATTTTCTATACTAGGTACAAAAACTCTGCGTACTTGCAAAACTTTTGTAAGCGGTGCATAAATCGTATCTTTTTTCGAGCCTTCATTTTTGATATTCTTGTATCATCAAGTTTATCGAAATGGAGGTTTTGCTTTGAGAGAAGAA
>ONBW01000108.1 GCA_900316165.1 uncultured Lachnospiraceae bacterium
TGGGTAAAATCCCCGCCTGCGGTTATAACTAAACATTGAAAGGTCACCTCATTTTCGGTATCATTATCAGCGACTAAACATCAACGATAAGGAGAAACGCGATGACCTCTTCCAATACATTACTCAAAAAGATCATCGGTGTCAAGGACGTTGTTGTGACTGATGCCGAACTTTACAGTGATCACGATGGCGTTACACACCTTACGATAGATGCACGTCCGAACTCATGGAACCGGAACAAGTGCCCATTCTGTGGACGTAAAAAACTGGCTCTGGTGGGCGAGCCACAGCAGGATCCCCGTGTTTCATGATCTTTACAAGAAGATCATGCGACATAATGAGCACATACTGAACACCATAAAGTTCGGGCTGAGCAACGCCAGGATCGAGGCTACTAACAATTTGTTTTTATAAGCAGGACCGCACTGATTTGTCTGATGGTCTATATAATACTGGTGGCAGCATATGGAAGCATCACATCGAATCCGAAGATTATACTGATGCAGGGCGGCATCCCGGCGCTTACTCTTATCAGTGCGCTTATAATCGGATGACTCCGCTGCCTTTTTATAAGAGAAGATGCGGTTGCATAAGTGAGGCGGTTTTTGGGATGCCGACTACAGGCAGCTATTGTAGATTGCTATGATGTCTTTTGCATTCTTAACTGCATTTGTCTATAATAGCAAAAAGGGGGAACAGAATCGGGCGAGTAGAGATTGCTATAGCCCCGGGAGGATCAGCAGTGGAGATAGTGCAGTACGACCCAAAGTACAGGGACGCCTTCATAGAGTATAATACAGACTGGATAGAGGAGTATTTCGGACACCTGGAGGAAGAGGATTATGAGACCTTCGCTCACATAGATGAGGAGATAAGAAATGGCGGCATGATATACTTCGCGATAGAGGGAGATACCGTGCTTGCCGCCTGTATGACCAAGCCGATGAGCCCTACCACCTGGGAGATCTGCAAGCTATGCTCGAATAAGCACCGGGAGCACAGCGGAAGCGGCAGCGCAGTATTTGCTGCTGCGATGCAGTGGGCAGAGGATCACGGGGCGAAGCGGCTTTTTATCATAACGAACAGTCAGCTGAAGCCGGCGATTCATATCTACGAGAAATACGGCTTCAAGGAGCTGAAGCTCGGCGACTACGGCTATGAGAGGGGCGATATCGCCTACGAGAAGATTCTTTCATAGAGCTGCAATCAGCATAGAGGTAAGATTCGGATTCTTTTGGCAGCAGATAGAGGCGCTGTTAGAGGCGGGTGAAAAGGGCCATTTTGGGCTCGGTGAAAAGGGCCAAAATCCCGCTCATTAAAAAAGGCCAATGCACCAATGCCTTTTTAATCAATGTTTTACTTTGTTACATTATCTCCAGCTTCAACGGCGTATGTCGTGCAGGCACGTCCGCGATAGCTGTTCCCTTTGATATCAAATACATTCGCATTATCAAAGATACGGTCAAGCGCTGCCAGCAAATCGTCCTGACCTGTAAAATATTCTCCCCATGCACCGGGCTGCTTGTTACTGGTAAATATCATGGTCTTCGGACCTTCCTTTTCATAGCGTCTGTCAACCATGTCGAAGAACATATTGGTATTCTCTTCATCGAAGGTGCATCTTCCAATCTCATCTATGATCAGGCATGTAGGCTTTACCAGACTCGCAATGGCTCCTGATTCTCTACTGAATCTTCGGGCTGTTGTAAACTTATCATTCAGCTCCGATGCCTTGAGAAAATACGTCTTCATTCCGTGAAGGCAGCATTCTCTTCCATAGGCTTCGACCAGATGTGTCTTACCAACTCCTGGTGGCCCTTTCTGATGGTCTGGGATTGGCCCTTTTCACCCGACTCTGAGTTGGCCCTTTTTGCCCGGTCCTAACAGCGCTTGCTTTTGCCCCTTTTACTGAATCTATGAGCACCCAGTTCTTCCTTCCGACGGTAAACGGACGGATTGCCCGTTCCGAGGCTTATCCGAACATTCAGATAAGCCTCGTTATCCGAAGCATTTACTAATCCGTATCTTTCCACTGTGAGGCATACTGGCATTGGCTTCTCAGAAAAAAAGATGCGGATAATACTACTGCATAGTATAATCAGACTATCTAATAAATTTACTCGAAGGAGGTAGCTGATTATGCAGAATCATAGGAAAAAATTCTTTTATGATCATGCACCGCTTGAATCCATTCCGCCAGGAGAAGAATGGACTACGGAGTATGAATCAAACAGCAGGAAACTTGTTGATTATCTTGATTCTAATGGGGCAGGTTCAACGCTGTATTCAACCACTATCAGGTGTCTTACAAGACTGTATGAGTATCTTAAACAGGAACATATTTCCTACAGTCCTCCTTGTGATTTGTTGAAATCAGTATAACTTTTTTGCAAGAAGGTTATAAGTCTGCTATAATAAAAAAGATTTGTGACAGAAAACACAGGGGTGTCCGTGATCATCGCATAAAGCGTGTCGAGGACGTACAGAGTTCTTCTGATGGCGAAGCTATAGGAAAATGAAGGGAGGCATGGTATGGACAGCTGTGAAATTGAAGACAATAATGCAGTAGAAAGTGAGCTGAAACGTATATTTCCAGAGTATTTCAGTAAGTTTTCCCTGCCAGAGGGTGCTCATGAAGAGCGGATACTGGTTTATCGCGCCTGCAAGACAAACAAATGTGATAAGAAATCTTTTACTCCTACTTATGAAGAACAGGGATGCCAGGTGAGAGACTGTGATGATCCTACTGATCCGTCATTATACTCTTTATCAACATACGAAAAGCCGAGGGATGTCAAGAGATTCGCGATTACCAATTCTGACATTCGTGAGCCGTTCAAGATTGCAATGGGATACACGGAACCATCATGTGGACTGGTTCAAAGGTCAAGGGAGCGTACCGGCCGGAGAACATCTCACGTTGATTGGTGGCTTTACGTAGATGCAGAGCCTTACAAATATTTTGAGATCATCGAAGATTTTGCAGACTATCTGGAAAAATACAAGAAAGAAAAGGCAGGTGAATAGATATGGAAAAGGAGAAGTTTTTGAATGTTACAATATGTGATATAGGGCAGCTGTATTATGAGAAAGTGTTTTTTGAGGGAGCGTACCCCATCATCTTCACCTGTGTGGATAACAGGAGAAATAGATATCTATGTGTATGCTGCCAGAACAATAAGGAAGGACGAAGGTGGCTAATCAGCAGTACGACTCCAACTACGGTAATTGCAATGCTCCGTAATCAGATTACTCTGCGTGATGCTTTCCTTAAATCGCATAATGTCAGGGTATCAGCATTTTTAACGAATGGAACTCTGGAGTGCACGAATAACGATTCTTACATATGGAGCGATGATAGCATATATTTACCTAAAAAGAGGGAAACCATCAATGCCGAGGATGGAGAATTTGATGAAGAGATTTCATTCTACGAAGGACTTCTGATATCGGTAACACTTGAATTCGTTATTAAAACAATTAAAGAGGCCGTAATATCTTCTGTCGCATATAAGATGGAAGATTATGAAAAAAATTTTCATTCGTCTGAAAGTGTCACGGAAATCACCTTGAAGAAACCAGATGATAATAGCTATGTGTTTGTCGGTCACGATGGATTAAATGATGCAGCGTAGGCATACAGACTGTGAGGACTGAATATGGGAAAAGAAATATTTAGCGAACTGAGACTTGAGAATGTCGTGTTTGACCACATTGAATTTGACCGGAAGGATTTCAAAAAGACTAATGCAGATCCCGAGATTAGGCTCAAGGTTCAGGTTGGAGAAAATGAGGACTCAGTTCATAGGACAAATCTGATATGCATTATAACAAAAAAAGATGAGTATGATATCAATATAAGCCTTTCTGGATATTTCACCTTTCAGAGCGACAACTCTCTTGATGAAAAAAAGAAGAAGGACATTATTGAAAACAACACGGTATCAATCCTGATGCCATATCTGCGGAGTGAGATAACTCTCCTGACAACCCAGCCGGATATGGAACCAGTGGTGCTACCGGTTATTAACGTTAGAAACCTGATGAAAAATGATAAGTAGGCCGTTCTGAA
>ONBW01000117.1 GCA_900316165.1 uncultured Lachnospiraceae bacterium
TCTTTCCTATTTGGAAGACGCATTCATTGTAAACATGGCGGAACGTTATGATATCAAAGGCCGGAAATATATCAGTACCCCTCAGAAGTATTACTTCACAGATCTGGGTTTAAGAAATGCCAGACTGAATTTCAGACAGCAGGAAGAAACGCATTTAATGGAAAATGCACTGTATAATGAACTGCTGTTCCGAGGATATCATGTCGATGTGGGAGTTGTCGAAATTCGCGAACAAGGCAGGAAAAAAAGAACAGAAGTGGACTTTGTATGCAATGAAGGCAGCAACCGATATTATATTCAGTCTGCCATTCGCCTGGACACTCAGGAAAAGACGCGGCAGGAGAGCAAATCCCTGAATCACATCGGGGATAATTTCAAAAAAATCATTGTGGTAAAAGATCATATCAAACCATGGTGGACAGATGATGGAATATTGGTAATCGGGGTAATGGATTTTATGCTTGATCCGAAAAGTATGAAAGCCTGACCCAGTTTACACAAAATTTATGTCCCGGCTCAGTTTGACTATGTTAGAGAACAGGCAAAGTCAAGTAGGGGACTTTTGACATATTATTCCTCGGATGATGCGGTAAAGTGGGCTGAATTTATGGCGGAATACGGGATTTTCAGAACGGAGTGGGAAAACGTTATTGAAGTGCTGAATAAGGACGAGGGTGGCCTTAATCAGTATTTCGATGAAGCAAAAACCTCTGACAAACTGATAGCAAAATTCTTCATCCCTGCTATTGAGCAAAAGCTGATGAACGCAGCATCCAAAGGCACTGACTGCTCCCTGGAAACGATGCTTATTAACTATGCCAGGAAGATTACGGACAAGGAATCTGTGATCAAGCAGCATGACGCCTGGTACAGTGATCAACATCCCGGCAAATGTAAAGCACTGGCACGGCGCAGCGCCGGATTCCTGGTTCTCACATCTTGCAATCGAAGTCGCAGGCGAGCGGTTTTAGATGAAGAATATAACAAATTATCATAAACAGGAGGAAAACCAATGTAGCTGTAAGAGGGGCAGGCGATGAAGAAATAGTACATATAATTCGTATTGCAATCAGCATAAGATAGTTAAATAAAGGGTTCGTGCTCCACGTGGGGTGCGAGGCCTTTATTTTATTCAGATTTCAAGGTGCTGATATGGTTGACTGTGAATATTCAAGGATTTATGATGCTGTAATCGCTTAATTAAAATTGATCAACATATATTGATTGTTTCACTGAACGTGATATAATAAAAGCAACGAAGGAGGCATATTTTATGACAGTTACGGCGACTGAATTTAAGACAAATATGGGCAGATATCTGAATATGCTCTCGAATGATGTTATCTATATTACCAGAAACGGCAAAGAAATAGCCATGGTCTCAAGCCCGAAGGTAGACAGGCAGGCACTTCTCGATGATCTTGTCGGGATAATCCCGGATAACGAGGATATAGATGAGAACAGGATAAGGGAAGAGAGGCTTAACAGACAGTGAAGATACTCGTGGACACCAATGTCATAATCGACATATTTACGAAGCGTGAACCCTGGTTTAAAAATTCTTATAAGTCGCTGTCTAAAGCTGTTGAGACAGATACGAATGAACTCTTTATCTCTGCATCATGCATTACCGATATCTTTTACCTTTTAAGGAAAAGTCTCAAAGACAAGGATAAGACCAAAAGCTGTATAGAAAGGCTTTCCAGGCTGTGCACCATAGCAGATGCGACCTCAACAGACATACAGACTGCCCTGAACAGCGAAATGGATGATTTTGAGGATGCTGTAGTGGATTCTGTAGCTCACAGGCACGGAGCAGATTATATACTTACCAGGAATGTAAAAGATTTTACGGATTCGCTGGTAAAAGCAATAACTCCTGACGAATTTATCAAAGATCATTATCCCGCCTCGTAAAGGGACATGGCTGCTTCAACCGAATTGTTTATGGAAACTTTAAAAAGAAAGGACATGGCAGCAGACAGATATATGAATATAGCAATAGCAGATGACAATCCGAGAGATATAGCAGCCCTGCAGGAAGTACTGGATAAATATGCCAGGAGCTCAGGGGTCGGGATAAGGGTCACAAGCTTTATGAGCGCAGAGGAATTGCTAAAAGGCTACAGGCCCTTTATGTA
>ONBW01000107.1 GCA_900316165.1 uncultured Lachnospiraceae bacterium
ACAGTGATCCTGATCCTGGTGGTAATCGGAGCAGGGTATGCGCTGATCAATGGCGGGAGGGATTCTTTTCTCAAGGCAGATCTGACTCCGGACAGTCAGGAGAAGACGGACTACTGGCCACGAGATACAATGATACTTCAGGAGATAAATGATCTCGAACCATTGCAGGAGAAATCATGGAAGAAGCTGTCACCAGATGAAAAGGTGGCAGCCCTGCAGAAGGTTGCTGATATCGAAAGCAGACACCTGGGAATTGACGAAGCAACAGAGATAAAGGTGAAGAGACAGAAGCTGCCATATACGAGGATAGGTCAGTTCAATCCAACAGATCAGAGTGTGGCAGTCAACAGCATTTATCTGGATCAGGGTACTCCGTATCTTCTGATCAATACGACCTGTCATGAGGTCTATCACGGATATGAGATGTATCTTGTCAATGCAATGGCAGACAGGAAGATTTCGAGAAAGCAGCATACCTATGATAAGGCACAGCAGTATCTGAATGAGTTCTCCAACTACAAGGATGGCAGTGCAGACTTCGAGGGCTACTATGGACAGGCTTGTGAAGCAGATGCAAGAACTTACGCAGAGGATGCAGTGATGAATTACAGGACTCAGATAAACGCACACTATGGCAGAAATGCGATAAACAACAAGCAGAAGAAGTATCTGATCAAAGATCCGGGAACGAATGAGATGTTTTATGTTATACCGGATCTGGATAATGTTGATGGAACAAATAGATGAAAAGTTTTTTGAGGTGCTGAAATGGATAGTCAGATATATCTGCCACAATCAGAAAAACTGAATATAGGCTATCTGTCACATGCATTTGATAATAAGAGCGAATGCTACAAATTGTTCTGGTTTCAGGCGATAATAAGAAAAGTAGCCGCAGGCCAGACAGAGATTACATTCGACGAGCTGGTAGACGATATGATAGCGGATGCCTGGTATATGGTGACAGAGTATCATCTGAATCTTGGACCAAGGGATAATCTGGAGGCAGCGGTCAATTATATCTATAATCTCAGAGGCTTTCGTCCTTCGGAAAAGAAAGAAGTTATTCTGGATTTTTTGCAAAATACAGATGATCCAGAAGTATTAAGGTACAAGAGGATCCTTATTTCAAATGTACCATACAGACTCCAGTCACCATTCATGCAGACCGATACTGCATTCTGGAATGCAGGACAGAAGAAGCTCGCAGAAAAGATAAATCAATTCGATCATCTGATATATTATTTTGAAAAGATAAATGGACTCGGCTCCATAATCATAGTACAGGAAGCCTGGGCGGATTATATAATAGCTAATCAGCTGATACTTGAGGGCTGGCTCAAATGCGATATGATAGAATATCTGCAAAAGAGAAATCCAAGCGTTCCTGGAATCTCAGATAAGATTGAACCACCGCAGGAGCGTAAGCTTGCAGATGTACAGAAATACTGGAAACTTCTTATCAGCATCAGGGATATTCATGAGATATATGACAATGAAGAACTGCATAAGAATGATATTTCGATAGATCATTTTGTGCCGTGGTCGTATGTGGCACATGATGAATTCTGGAATCTGCATCCTACGACAAGAAGTATAAACAGCAGTAAGAGCAATAACCTGCCAGAATGGGATGCTTATTTCAAATCATACGCAGACCTGGAGTTTATGTCATACCAGATGATGTGGAAAAATGAGGCGCTTCATACTCAGTTTGATAAATGCTCTAGAGAACATCTGAATAATGCTGATATAAGGCAGAGGTTATATCGTCAGGGATTATCACAGAGTGAATTCGAGACACAGCTTGAAAATGTCATAAGGCCTGTCTATGAGTCTGCACTTCAATGCGGATTTAGACAGTGGGTTTATAAAGAGGATGCACATGAACGAAACGATTGATTACTATGAAAAGAATGCCAATGATTTTGTATCATCGACTCAAAGAATAGATTTCCATGAGATACAGGATTATTTCCTAAGTTTCATTCCAAAGGATGGACATATACTGGATTTTGGATGTGGTGCAGGAAGAGATACAAAGTATTTTCTGGACAGAGGATTCAGTGTTGAGGCAATTGATGGTTCAGAAGAAATGTGCAAAGTTGCATCTGCATATGCTGGGATCAAAGTCAGACATATGATGTTTGAAGATTTGGACGAAAAAGGAAGATATGATGGTATCTGGGCGTGTGCTTCGATACTTCATGTGCCATCGTTACAGTTGCCGGGTATAATTGTAAAAATGGCGGAAGCGTTAAAGCCTGATGGCGTGATGTATATTTCATTCAAGTACGGCAGTTTTGAGGGAGAACGAAATGGGAGGTTCTTTACAGATCAGACAGAAGAGTCTCTAAAAAGCATCTTCGACCTGGTTAATAGAAAAATGAGAGACCATAGATTGGAAACTAAGAGGGTTTGGATAACGGAAGATGTAAGAGAAGACAGAAATAAGAAATGGTTGAATGTTATATTATGGAATTTTTTAACTCATGCTTCTTGATGGTGAGATTCGGAACACGTGTGTTCCATATCTCACATGGCCGCATTTCTGATAGAACC
>ONBW01000106.1 GCA_900316165.1 uncultured Lachnospiraceae bacterium
AAAAGACGGGATCATCGCACCAAATGTGAAGTTAAGAGTCTGCATTGATTATAAAGAGTAATCATGGAAATAGAATATCATCAGCCACAGGATGATTTTGCAGTGCTTGATAATGCGAGAAATCATTACTACAATTTCGAACAGTTTTCAAAATATTTTGGATGAAGGGTACTTTCTTGAATTAAAGATGCATCTGCAAATCCAGAATGTTATTCGGGTGTGTAATGATATGCAGGACAATATAGGCGTTTAGCATAGTTAGGAGGAGCCGGATATGTCACAGTCACCATTTGACCAGTTTGCGAGAGCGGTAAAGGAGAATGTCAGGAATATTGATGTTGATTCTCTGAAGAAAAATGCAGCAAAAGCAGGAGATGCAATCAGCAAGAATGCAGCTCAGGCAGGGAAGGTAATCAACAAGAAAGCAGATGAGATCAAGGATGCTGCATCCTCGGCCAAAAAGGATATAGAGGATAAGGTAACAGAGCTTGACAGGATGCTAGAAAAATCAATCACCGATTATAATGAAGTATATACTCTGATGAACGATAAGGGGATGCAGCTGTACGTGGAGAGATGTCGTTCGGTTGATACGATCACCTTTATCGAATCTCTGATAAATAGTATTGCTAATCATCCTAAGTCATTTGATTCTGATTTTGAAGAAATAAAGGTCAATAGGAAAAAATTTAAAGATGCCTGTGAGTTTGCAGATAGGGAACTAAATGAGGCAAGGAAAGCAGCAGGAAGTGCAGGAGCAGGTCTTGCGGCCGGTGCAACAGTAGCAATGATGGCTCCGACAGTTGCAATGTGGATAGCAACTACGTTCGGGACAGCTTCGACTGGAGTAGCAATTTCAACGCTATCAGGTGCTGCAGCAGAGAGTGCAGCTCTTGCCTGGCTAGGTGGCGGAGCAGTTGCTGCAGGTGGCGGTGGAATGGCTGCTGGCAATGCCCTTCTTGCTCTTGCAGGACCAGTTGGTTGGACCATTGCCGGTGCGACGTTGCTTACGTCTATCATTCTTTTCTCTAAGAACAAGATGAAGCTGAACAAGGAAAAGAATGAAGAGATAGAAGAGGTAAAAAAGAATACTGAAAAAGTAAAGGAATTGGATGCGGAGATCAAAAAGATTCTCGATTCGACAGCATTATTGAGAAGCAATCTGAATACATCATACTCCGAGGCTATGTCTATGTATGGTAAGGATTATATGACATTCAGTGTTGATCAAAAACAGCTGCTTGGAAGCCTTGTCAATAACACGAAGGCTCTGTCCGTACTGTTTGATAAGAATGTTCAATAGTAGGGGAACGAAATATGCTGAAAGATTATTTTAAGAATATTTCGATAGACGATCTTCTTAATATGCCAATTGATGAATGCTTTAAGGATATCATGGCAAAGTTTGAAAAAATCCAGGATTCCATTGGAGCAATGGTACAAAAGGATGACAGTAAAAGTCTTACAGCTGTGAAGATTGGTTCTGTTCTGACATTTGCTATTATCAATAAAATCGCTCATGGGCAGAATCTTAAGGATTTTACAAAAGAGGACTGGGCAGATATTGCTGATTCCGTAAATCAGTATGCTATATGTATGGCTGATGAGGACTATAGCGTCTTCATATTCACATTGTATGCGAACTATATTGATGTATCAGCAGGATGGGTTGAAGACAGATGTTCTGAGGCAACGATAACTTCAATAAGAGCACTTGCAGAAGAAATTAGATCAGAATCTGATGAGTTCAAGAATGGTGATGTTGATGAAGTCCACTATACGGAAGATTGTCTGTGGACATGCCTTGAGGCTATGATAAAACTCACATCGGCTACAGTCGGATCTTTGGAAGGGCAGGAGATGTCTGAACTGGCTGAAGCCTGTGCAACAATGGGTTTTGAGTATGGGAGACTTGTACTGTACAGAAAAGAACAGGCAATTCTACAGGAATTTCTTAATGATCAGCGTTGGCTGGATGATGAGCTGAAAAAGAAATATGATTTATACATTTCAGAAGTCAATAGGCAAAGCGAGATCTTTATGGGGCTCATAGAAAATGCATTTGCACCGGATTTTAAATCTCGATTGAATAATTCAGTTCATCTGGCTCAATTAACAGGAGTGAAAGAGCAGGATATTTTAAAAAACGTAAACGATGTTGATGCTTTTTTCCTTGATTAAGTTCTTAGACATCTAGTTAGTATAATTTTTAAAAGTATTATCTGACAACACTCATTTTTATGTGCTTCATTTTATTAAAATAGGCATAGTAGATAAAAAACAGGAGACGACAAAATGGCTCGTAAGATACTGATTGTAGTTGACATGCAGAATGATTTCATAGACGGAGCTCTCGGCACAAAGGAAGCCGTGGCGATTGTTCCATCAGTGATTAAAAAGATAAAGAGTTATCCGAAGAAAGATGTATTTGCTACACGTGATACGCATCCTGAGAACTACATGGATACGCAGGAAGGAAGATATCTGCCTGTACCGCACTGTATCAAAGGTACTGATGGGTGGCAGATAAGAAAAGAGATTGCTGACATTATCGATGAGGATAATGTAATCGACAAGCCGACATTCGGTTCAGTG
>ONBW01000105.1 GCA_900316165.1 uncultured Lachnospiraceae bacterium
GCCTGCGATAACGTCATGCCAAGCTCCTTATACAGGTACTCCACCTGGCGCTTCCTGGTCGGCTGCATCCGCATGGAAAACCGTGCTTCCTTCCTTGCCCTGCCAGCCGGCTGTTCTTCCCCTGTCATGTCGGGAATCTCCGTTTCCTCCCGGCTTACCTCAAACGGCATCTTCGCCCAGATCACAGATGCCTCAAAGAAAATGTTCACCCCGCTTGTCAGTGTCAAGCCAAGATTCTCGAAGAAATCCTCCATCGCCTTCTTCTTTTCTGAATCCATGCTCATGGAAAACACGGCTGTTCTGGCTTCGTCTAACATGCTGATATCCTCCCTGCTTTGATGCCAGATAGTATAGCACAGAACAATGCTATTTGCAACCGCAAGGTAAACATCAGCAACAATTATTTGTGTTTATTCCATGATAATGTCTCAAGTGTTAGAAAGGGAAAATGTCCCAGGCAGATACAGCCTGAAACTGACAGTTTTTATTGCCAGATTGGCTTCCTTCTGAGACGCTGTTGCTATGCGCATATAACAGCCAGGAGGACTGAATGAGAAAGGTAGAACTACGCATGAATGAACAGTTGAAGTATGAGACTATTAAGGAACTTGTTGATCACCATGGGAATAAGAGACGTGCTGCGTTGAAATTGAATCTGAGCATCCGTCAGGTCAATCGTTTGATCAATGTGTACAAGGCTAAAGGAAAAGCCGGCTTTGTTCATGGGAACAGAAACCGGCGCCCTGCTAATTCCCTTCCACAAGAATTAGGCAGGAAAATTATAGCTTTGTATGAGGATGACTATCAAGGCTTTAATTTCAAACACTTTACAGAAAAACTGAATGAGGTTGAAGGCATTGCGGTTTCCTACAAGACGGTTTACTCCCTCCTCACAGCTGGTGGATTCTACCCACCCAAGGAACATAAAGCCTCAAAGAAAAAGCGGGCCAAAGCCAGAATTCTGGCAAATAAACCGTCCATTTGCGACGAGGATCTGAAGATCGCCATTTCACATGAGGTTGACTTGGAAGATGCCCATCCACGCAAGCCAAGGGCCAAATATTTCGGTGAAGAGATACAGATGGATGGCTCCGGCCACAGGTGGTTCTCAGACTCCAAAGCTACGCTTCACCTTGCCATTGATAACGCAACCGGAAACGTCGTAGGTGCTTATTTTCAGAAAGAAGAAACACTGGCCGGATACTATTGCGTTTACAAGCAGATTCTTGAAAAATATGGCATTCCCGCAAAGTTTTTAACAGATAACCGCACCGTATTCTATTACGAAACACATAAGACAAAAACGGAAGAGCGTGATGTCCTGACACAGTTTGGATATGCCTGCAAGATGCTTGGCACCTCCATTGAGACATCAAGTGTTTCCCAGTATAAAGGACAGATTGAAAGAGCCAACCAGACCTTCCAGGACAGACTGGTCAGTGAGCTGCGTAAGGAAAAAATCACAACGATGGAGGCTGCCAACGAGTACCTGATCAATGTCTTCATACCTGACTTCAACAGACGCTTTGCATTGGATTACACCAGATTTGAGTCTGTTATGGAGGAATCTCCTGCAGCGGATGTCATCAACAGAACACTGGCTGTCTGTGCACTGAGAAAGTTTGACAGCGGTTCTGCTATCTCCTACAAGAACCAGCTCTACCAGGCTGTAAACGAAGATGGTCAGCTGGTATGCTTTAAGAATCACACAGAGTGCCTTGTCATCGTCGCCTTTGATAAGACCATGTATGTAACGGTGGATGATAAAGTCTATCTTCTGTCACCAATAGTGCGCAATCATAAGGTCTCAAAGGATTTCGATCAGGAGATTGAGAAGCTCAAACCAATAAAGAAATACATACCTCCTATGACCCATCCATGGAAAGCTGCCAGCTTCAGACGCCAGCAGCAGAGAGCACATCAATACGGCTGTTATGCATGATGATGAACAAAATATGATCTTGGTAAAAATGGAACATGAAAAGCGGGAAAATCTCCCGCTGATCTTTAACCCTTTACAGGACATTATCGAAAACTATTGACACAACTTTTTACAAGACTTTTTCATGAGACTTTTGGCTGCTGTCTTAGTGACAGCGCTGTATATATTATTCAGTTCTTCCCGCTTTTGCAAGAACTATTTCTTCTTTTTGTTTCCTGTTATTTATGAGACCCCTTACATCTTTGCTGGGTTTGCATACATGTATATGATTTTTCTGCATAATCATGCATGCACACCCTTTCCAGGCTTCAGTGCCGTCTTGGTCAGAACATAAATTGTTTCTGCCAGTTCTTCCGGAGATTCCCTACGTTCTTTTCTGAGCCATTTCATAACTACACTGAGCAGGCCAGTCAGAGCAAATTCTTTTTTATATTCAAGAAACACCATATTTGTAAATGATGCATATTATCATTACGTTTTTAACAGTTCATCACTCGTTAATAGCAGAACAGAAAAGAGCATATATGAAAATATTTTAGTTGTTCAAAATCTTCTGAATAATGATTTTAGCAAACATAAATCTATAAAATCATATCTGGAAAAAGAATTTTTCCATACATGCGGACTGTTAATATTTCCTAATAAAAATAATATCTTTCAGTCATCAAAGCCTCATTTTTCAGA
>ONBW01000104.1 GCA_900316165.1 uncultured Lachnospiraceae bacterium
AATAGTATTCGAAACCGTATTCTGTATCAGAGACTCCCAGTGAGTTCACCTGTAGAAGGCTTCCCTTTTTAATCAGACTCAGCACATCCTTGTTTTTTACATTAATACCTACTCCTGCGCTCTTGCTATAATAGCCATTGTCCGCAGAGCTGTCGAATCTGTCTCCGGAAACATCCACCAGGCTATTAGCTTGATCTACAGAGTTCAGATAATAGCCATGGTCATTCTTGTATGCCTTGTTTCCTTTTGAAGCGCATCCGGTGGCTGACGTTATACATATTGATGCTGCGAGGATGCCGATTATTGCTTTTTTAGCTAGTCTTTTCATGTTTTACCTCTTCCTAGTGTATTTACTACTTGTTTCATCTGACGAAACAATAGTAGCAGATACAAGGTTAAGAGAAGGTTAAGACACGAAAAAATTTTTTATATCATACTTTTTCCAGTACCAGCTGACTCTTGCCCAGAATAGGCTTTCGCCCTCTTACACAAAGAGCATAGTCAGGATGCTCGCGATAGAGGTCCGAGTCTTCGTTTACCATCTCAGGCTCTATCCAGAGACCGAATTGTATTCCTTTTTTGTGCACCTCGGCTGAAAGCTCCTTTAGACTGAAGCCCAGCTTTTTTTCGTTCGTATACCAATCCCCCAGACCGCTTTTGTCATCGTCTCTTTTGTTGGAATGCCTGGAATTCCTTATGAAGGAAATAACGGACATGTCCATAGAAGAATTGGATGAAGAAATGCTGGATAATATGGTGACCTGGCAATATAACGGGAGTAAGTCAACAATAGATGAGTTCAGTGTACACCCGCAAGCCCTTATAAATCAATGATTTGCGGCCGTTTTTTGCTCTATAAAGTGTCAAACTTGGGATTATAAGGTAGGATATCAAATTATGCAAATAAAAAAGCTCCCTGCACATACGGCAGGAAGCCTGTCTCAATTCTGAACTGAAGGAGCGTCTCCGGCATGTCTGTTCCAGACCCTGATGATCTGTTTTTCTATCTTTTTGTATATCACATAGAGTACTGTGCCATTGATAAAAATCAGCGCCACCCAGGCGATATAGCGGCTTACGAATACAGCCGGTGCTGATTTCAGCGGTCTGATCCAGTTCATGCACTTCCACAGACTGTAGATAAAGCTGTTGTCGTGGAACAGATAGATCATGAAGGTAGCTGAACCCAGGAAGTTGATAAATCTGCTCGGTCTTATCCTTAACCTTGTAAAAAGAGTAAAAAGGCAGATCGAAAGTATCACTGTGATCCAGCTGTACTCCGGCATAACTTCGAATGGCTGAATAAAGTAGGAAGACTTGTCCCCGAACTGGTAATCCACTATGGCGTCAAGGACCTGATTATGATAGGAAATCATGACCAGTACATTGACAGCAGCGATGATGGCTGCTAACACCCATCCCTTTACCCGGCGGAGCGGATCGTAGCGGCGGATGTACCCTCCCAGACTGTAGTAGAATATTCCGAGCCCGAGGATCCTGAGGTTCACTGATATACCGCTTAAAAAATCCCCGGACCAACCGAATGAGACTACAGTGAATATCACTATCAGCAATACAAGGTAGGTCTTCTTGTTCCACTTCTGCAGGTACCAGTTCAGAATAAGTCCTGCGATGATGATGACCATAATGTAATAGCCTATGAACCAGGAGTTATTGTTAAACCTCTCGAGGCTGGTAAGGTTCACCTTGACGCCTTCCGCATGTCTGTACAGCAGTAAGAATCCTGTGTATGACATGAACATAAGGACCAGTGTCATATAGGCCATCTGGCCTATGAGCTTCTTACCGGTCCGCACGAGATCTATACGGCGGTCAGCCATGAAGTAGCCTGAGATCAGAATGAAAATGCCGTTTCCAATCTTACCCATAGGCATGGTAAGGTAGAGGAACATAAGCTGCGGGTAGAACTTCGGATGACAGAAGCAGTCACTGATATCAAGAAGACTGATAAGAGATTTATCCACCAGCTGATCCCTGATTCTGTGTCTGGTAATATGAAAAGTGATGATCATTATCATCGCTATGATACGCATCAGCTCAATGTTCGAAGCTCTTTGCTTTCTGGGGGCGTTATTGATTTAACACCCCTTCTTCCCGTTCTTATGGTCTTCTATTGAGCATGACGGCATATCCTTCCCGTACTCTCTGAGTCCTACCTTCTCAGGATCTAGAGTGATGCTCCCGTCCTCCAGGA
Organism: uncultured Lachnospiraceae bacterium; assembly: GCA_900316165.1. Classification (GTDB taxonomy): domain Bacteria; phylum Bacillota; class Clostridia; order Lachnospirales; family Lachnospiraceae; genus Weimeria. Next base: position 2,216 of record ONBW01000104.1, read on the forward strand.
CAAAAGCAGGGATTCCTATGTCGCCTATGGCCTTGCTGTGGTCGAACTCGCTTCTGTTATCCCGAAGCGAGATGAACTCGTGCATGTATCTTACATTCGTTCCGATGTCGATGTATCTGAACTCGTCTTCTCTTCCCTCTATCTGCTCCTTTACATAGTCACAGTAGGGGCATGTCTTTAATCCGTAAATAGTAATCATAATACCTCTTTGATCACTTCTTTCTGACTGATATATAAAGCATCGGACGGTTTGTAATTATTAACTAACATAAATATCTGTATCAAGAATACTCTTATTATCGTATATCCAATAGTCTTTTTCAAGTGAAAAATTCTTAGTATTCCCGAATATGAAAGCATGAAAAGTTACTGTTCACACATCATGTAGACAAGGAAAGGCCGATAGTGTAGACTCAGACCATAAGGACCTATGAGTCACTGCTATCGGTTTTCTTTTCAGGCT
>ONBW01000102.1 GCA_900316165.1 uncultured Lachnospiraceae bacterium
CTCAGGAAATATATTATTATTTATAGTTGCAAATGCGGATGCAAAAGTAAAGTGTTCTGCGAAAAATAGAAAAAAAAAATCCATCATTTCATAGCGAATATGAAATAATGGATAATGCTATTAAGCGCTATAAAACGCTATCAAATGCTATTAAATGCCAGCGAGTCAAAACTTTTCCTTTACATAAGCTTTTGTCTCCTCATAAGCAGTATCGTTCTCATAAGGATTATTATTCAGATTCATATAGCTATTATAGGTCGAAACAGCTATCAGATGTTCTTTACCAAACTCCCTCACAAACGCCTCGTAAGTTGGTTTCTTGATAATATTCAGCTCATACAGTACTCTTATAGCCCTCATCATGTCAACCGGATACATATATTGGTCGGTCTCGTTATGGAGCCAGGCTTTTATCTCCTGTCGTTTCGCTCTTGGCAGATAATCATCGAAATTAGCTGATTTTCTGTGCTTATTAGGTTTTTTACCCAGAGCTTCAAAATGCTCTTCAATTAACTCAAAACCGAAAGCATTCATTGGGTTAAACATGCGGCTTTCCATACCATTCAAATAAGTATGTACGATGTCCTTCTCCCAAGCTATTGACTTATTGCAAGCTACAAGCTTTACGGCAATATTGGAATCATTAAGCGCCCAGTTAAGCGATTGTGTAACCATATCAGCTATCAGATTTATATCACTAAACCCGCTATGGTGGCATCCTATAACTATGTATGGCTGGTACTGGTTGCGGCTCAGATTAATGGCTACACTTGCATACACAAAGTTACCATCCTCATACTTTCCAACATCAATCACAGCCAGACCGCCCTGAGGCATGATGGCGTAATGGCGGTAATAGATTTTACCATTTCTTGGGTTGATAAAACTAAGCTCCTTGCGTTTACGGAAATCGTTGATAATCACAGATTTTAGGACATCGGTACCATCAACGGGCACGACATTCCCGAAGAGATCAGGCGTGCTTTGAACATACCTGATGAAAAAGACTTTGTACTTCATATTTGGTAATGGTTTGTTAGTATGATACAAATTTAATTTTCATATCGGAGCGCAAAGATAGTGCTTTTCCGTAAGACTACAAAAGCTTTATCACAAAATTGTGTTCGCCATACATTTTTATCCAAATACTTTTGGTTATATGGATAATTAGTTTTATCTTTGCAACCTATAAATACATTTATATATAATTAAGGTTTATGGTTGATTAATTTAGTTTTTTAAGTTATGTATCAGATTAGGCCAATTAATGCTGTGACAGCATGGAGGTTTTTGATATTAGCATTTATATTTATTGTTAGTTTGGGGCCCGCAGTGATGCTCGCCCTATATTTTTGTATATGAATATTATTTTAAAGCTTTTATTACTCCTTTAAATACACCTATGGTACGATAGCCATCTACGTCGTTAAGTACGATAGACTCGTAATCTGAATTCAGAGGCTTTAGTTCTACCTTTGAGTGCTCCCAGTTGCCGTCTGTGCCTACCTTCTCGCTATGGTACTTCTTTATAGTATAACAGCAACCTGTATCTGGGTCAACATCTGGGCACTCAGTCAGTACAATATCTCCTTCACGACTGCCGCCTTTATACCATTCAAACACACAGATGTCGCCATCATTTATCTTTGGCTCCATAGAGCGCCCTTTTGCATGGATGGCAAAGTGGCGATCTCTGTTAGGTTTAAAGCCAAGTCCCGATGCATCAATATAACCTTCGCTATCTACCATCTCGCCATCAATAAAGTAGCCACATGCTGCACGTAGCGAGTAAAGTGGAATCATATTCGCAGGATCGGGCTCAGCAGCCATCAATGGTTCAATTGTAGTTTCTTCTACTGCTGGAACCAAAGCATCAATCATGTTGAAAGGAGTAGCCAAGTCAGTATCCTCAGATACTTTTTCCTCGCTCTCAGCCTTCTCATACTTCTTGAAGTTCTCTGCCTGTTCAAATATCTCTTTAAACACATCATCCTGAGGTACAGGAGGATAGCCGTGTTCTGCAAGAATCAGAATCAAGTCCATCTGGAGCTCAGCCTTTATGTCAGTACGATTAGCCCAGTCAGTATATTTTGACTTGTCGTCAATCATCTTCTTTACATCGGCCGAAAGTGCCAGCAGTTTATCCTCAGGATACTCGAATCCAAATTTATGGGCAATCTCCTTCAGGATATCATAGAAAGCTTTCTCCTCGTAAGATATTCCTAAATCCTTGAATGATTTCTTTTCCTTGTTCACCTCCTTCAAGAGTTCGGCCATCTGCTTGGCAACCTCGTCAAGTACCTCTTGTGCAAAAAACGGTCGATATCCACCCACCCAAAACGGGGATATCCGTTCACTTTTCTGACTCGTTAATCCTAGTGGCGCTGCAAATTTAATCATTTTTCTGTAACATCACTCTTTTTTGTCGATTTTTTCTTCCGCATACTCTCTCCTTTGAGGTCAAAACGTACAGGTCAAAACGTACAGCTGTGTGCACGATTCTGTCAAGGATGGCATCAGCAGCAGTGGTATTCTTCTTAAGCACGTCGTACCAGTTTGAAACTGGCAATTGAGACACGATGATAGTGGACTTCTGACCATGTCTGTCCTCGATAATCTCCATAAAGTCTAACAGTTGCTGCCCATCAAGCACTTTGATTCCAAAGTCATCGATAATGAGCAGGTCTGTCTGTGCCAGCTTAGTGAAGAAACGATGCAGAGTGCCAGAGACTCTGGCCAACGCGATTTCCTCAAAGAGGCGATAGAGATTGAAGTAAACCACCTTGTAGCCGTTCATGCAAGCCTGGTGCCCCAAGGCTGATGCAAGCCAGCTCTTGCCCGTACCGGCAGCACCAGTCATGATGATAGGCGTGCCGTACTTAATGTAGTCGCAACTGGCGAGATTGAGCACCTTCTGCTTGTCTACGCCACGCGAGGAGTCAAAGATGACCTGGTCGATGGATGCCTGATAGCGGAAGTGGGCCTTCTTCAGGAGCTTCGCATTGCGGCTCATTGTTCGGTTATCTAACTCGGCCTGTATCATCATTAGCAGACCGTCTTTCAATGAGAGATCGTCATGTTGACGGGTCTCATGCAGGGATGTCCAGAAGTTAGCCATACCAGGCATCTTCAGACTTCTGAGATTGTTGGCGATTTCGTCCATAATTTGATTGTTTGGGTGAGTGAATATAAATTAGATAAACTGTTTCTTTCCGCGTATGTTAGCATGACTGGGAGGACACTGGCTCTCAGGGATCTGCACTCCTATGCACTTGCTGTCCACGAGCTGACAGACAAATTTGTAGTTGTATTTCCCATGCTCGATGGCTGTCTTGCAAGCAGTCCTAAAGATAATAGGATCTGTGCTTCTCTGCAGGCTCATCAGACCGTCACAGCTTCTGTAATGCATTTCTGGGGGCAGCTTCGATGTCATAAACATCATCCTGACAAGCAGTCCGAGTTCTGGCAGCATGTTCTCACAGCGCTCGATATATCTCTCAGGTGTGCGGTTGCGATATTCCCGCGAGTTGCTGGCAAGATGCTCGTTCACGATGGTATACTTACCTGGGGCATAGTCACGTTTATGGGTTGCCACCAATTGGCCCTCTGAATAAACCTTCACTATTGTCCGTGTATACTCTACATGCACCTTTTTGCCGATATGCTGGAAAGGTACGCTGTAATAGTGCTTGTCACGCCCCAAATAGATGCAGCAGTTGGGAGCCACCTTCATGTCAGTATAACATCTGATTTCAAAGTCCTCTGTAGGCAACGGAAGCAGATTGGGCTTGTCCACAGCCAAGAAACGTTCCTCTCGTGTATATGGGTGCTGCAGCATGCGCTTCTGGTTGTGCGCCTTCATCTTCTCTGCTGCGGCCTTATTAAGCTCGTCAAGAGAGAAGAAAGTCATATTCCTAAGCTCTGCATAGACTCGCTGATATACCAGTTTTACATGGTCCTCCACGAGGCTTTTGTCCTTAGGATGCACAGGCCTTGTAGGCAGAATAAAGCATCCGTAGTGATTGGCCATATCCTCGAGTATCCTGTTGACAGATGGCTCATAGCGGTCGCTCTTCACGATGGCAGCCTTAAGGTTGTCCGGGACAAGTATCTTCGGTACGCCTCCTATGTGTTTAAAGTACTGTGAGATGGCATATACAAAGTCTTCAGTGCGCTGAGAAGGGACAAACAGTATATAGCCATAGTCGCTGGCTGGCAGCGAAGCCACAAAGGTCTGCGTCTTGATTATCTCACCTGTCTCTCTGTCGACATAGCCTAATGTGTCACCAGTATAGTCCAGAAAGGCTTTTTCGCCTCCCACGTACAGGTCTGTGAGGATGGTAGATGCCTTTTTCTCCTTGGATGCCTCAGTGTTCTGATTGTAGTGATAGCGAAACTGGGTAAGACCATAGCCATCAGGATGTTCCCTGCGATACTCCTCCCACAGAAGTTTCAGTGTCACATGGGTCTTACGGCTCTTGCTCATCTCCTCCTCGAGGTAGGGCAACAACGCCTTGAATTCCTCGAAACGCTCGTCAGGATAGGCTGCATTGCCTCCCTTCAGACGATGTTCCAGCACAGGGTCATCCAGTTTCAGAAGCCCGTCGATACCGAGAGGATCAGCCAAGGCTTTCCTCACGTAGTTGTTCACTGTCTCCTTATCCATACCTACCTGAGTGGCTGCTTTGCGGTTGGAGACGTTCTGCTTTTTCAGTAGCAGCAATTGCTTGATCTGACTCATACTCTTCGTTTTACCTGCCATAACAATGCGTCTTTGAATTTGATTCTTTGACGCAAAGGTAGGAAAAACTTGTCAGACAAGTGAACGGATATGGTCCGTTTTTGTCGCAGGTGACAAATGTGAACGGATTTGCTCCGTTTTTAAGCCGTTCTAGACTGAATATCAGGCTTTTGCATTTTGTGGAGTGAACGGACATGCTCCGTTTTCAGGTCGCTCCCGCTTGCTTTCGCCTAATTGGCTTTACAGGTGAACGGATTTACTCCGTTTTTCTGTCGATTTTTGCCAAATTGAACGGATATGCTCCGTTTTTTAGGCCTTTTTGGGGCCTTTTTCAGCTCCAGAACTGAACGGATTTGACTGTTTTTAGTGGGGGGACATGCTCCGTTTTATCTA
>ONBW01000098.1 GCA_900316165.1 uncultured Lachnospiraceae bacterium
CTACCCCAAATATGTTCTCACAACGGATGAGTTCTCAGGCGGAAACTATGAGGGCATCAAGACGATGCACATAGCGGACTTCCTGTTAAGCTCTGAATACTAAACGACAGAATCGAAAATGCTCGCTTGGCAACAGGCGGGCATTTTGCTTTTCGATTTTCACCTTAAATACTCATGAAAGAAACTCTCTATCTTATCAAACGGAATATAATCCTTATCTCCACCATCATAGAGATCTGTATGTACTGCACCAGGAATGATATAAAGCTCTTTATTATCTCCATTAAGCAGCTTGAAAGCATCCTCGCTCATATAACAGGAGTGAGCCTTTTCACCATGGATCATAAGAACCGCATTATCAATCTCTCCTGCATAATGGAACTGGCGCATATTGGAAAGTGATATCATTCCGGTAATTGCCCAGCCATCATTTGAGTTAAGACTTCTCTTATGATAGCCTCTTTTAGTCTTGTAATAATCATAGTAATCCTTTACAAAGAACGGAGCGTCCGAAGGCAATGGATCGACAACTCCTCCTGCCAAAGCGTATGTACCGTTTCTAAAGTCCTCAGTTCTCTGAGCATTTACAGCCTTCCTGGCCTTCACTCTTGCCTCTTTATTATCATCAGCATCAAAGTATCCATTCGCTGCAACTCTTGTCATATCATACATTGTTGATGTAACCGTAGCCTTAATCCTTGTATCAAGGCAGGCGGTCTGAAGGGCTACACCTCCCCAGCCACAGATACCTATGATTCCAATTCGCTCAGGGTCAACATTATCCTGAACAGACAAGAAATCTACCGCTGCCTGAAAATCCTCAACGTTTAAATCCGGTGAGGTCATATATCTTGGAAAACCACCTGACTCTCCGGTAAAAGAAGGATCAAAGGCAAGCGTCAGAAAACCTCTTTCTGCCATGGTCTGTGCATAAAGACCTGATGACTGCTCCTTAACAGCACCATAAGGACCTGACACTGCAATCGCAGGAAGTTTTCCTGAAGCATTCTTTGGTATGTACATATCAGCTGCCAGGGTGATTCCAAAATGATTTGCAAATGTCACCTTCTTGTGATCTACTTTTTCACTCTTTGGAAATACCTTATCCCATTCTGTTACTAAATTAAGTTCTTCTGTTTGCATCATCGCTTGATACCTCCGTTATTCTTGTTCATTTCACTTTCGATTTTTCTAAGCATAAAATCCATGCAATCGATTTTTCTTCCACATTCATGATATTCATCCATCATGCGGCAACGCTCTTTTTTCAAAAGTCGAAACATGTTTTCCATGCTTCCAGCTTCATATTGCTTAAGGATATTTTCTGATGTATCTTCGTGACATCCTGTATCCATAAGGCACTGTTTCAGTTTTTCTTTATCCATGAGATTTCCTCACTCAATCGTACCGTTCACCTGACATCTTTATTATACGGGCTTGTGAATACTCCTGCTAATGGTTATAATGAATATCATGTTATTCCTTTTTGGCATATCATATAGCAATGAGCATTCGAGTGCACTGATCATGGAAAGGAAATTCTATGGAAATTAGAACTTTAAGATATTTTTTAGCAGTGGCAAGAGAAGAAAATATGAGTAGAGCTGCCCAGCTTCTGCATGTAACTCAGCCTACCCTGTCAAAACAGCTTAAATCGCTGGAGGACGAACTTGGGAAAAAGCTTTTCACAAGACATGCTTTTAGTATCCAGCTTACTGATGAAGGAATTCTGCTACGCAATCGTGCCGAGGATCTTGTCAGCATGGCTGATAAAATCGAGCAGGAATTTGTTTCACTGGATGATATAGCTGGTGGAGAACTCTATCTTGGTCTTGCTGAATCCTACCAGCTTCGATACCTGGCAAGATCTATAAAAGATTTTAAACAACGCTATCCGAACCTTCATTATCACATCACAAGCGGTGATACAGAGCAGCTCTCTGAAAAAGTCGATAAAGGCTTACTTGATTTTGTAGTACTGGTAGAGCAACCGGATATCCGCAAATACGAATATATCGAATTCCCTCAAGCAGACACCTGGGGACTTATCATTCCGGATACCGATCCCCTGGCAAAGAAAAAAGCCATCCGTTTGGATGACCTTGTAGGCTTGCCATTATTCTGTTCTGATCAGGCATGGAATGGAGATATTAGAAACTGGGCTGGAAGCAGATTTTCAGAGCTTCAGTTAGAAGGTTCCTTCCGCCTTTCTTACAATGGATCAATTTTTGCCATGGAAGGCTTAGGATATCTTCTCACCTATGAACATCTTGTAAATACGTCAAAAGACAGCGGCCTTGTATTCAGACCACTGTCTCCGAAGCTTGAAAACAGAATATATATAGCATGGAATAGATATCAGGCGTTTACACCTATCGCTGATAGATTTCTAGTTCATCTCAAGGATTCTTTCCAATAGTAATATAATACCATTCAATTACTAATCCCAGAGGTCAGGATCGAACTTGTCTACTTTTACTTTGAAGGACCGCTCTGCTCCATTTACCTTTACCGTAACCGTCGCTGTTCCAGCTGAGATGCCCTTCAATTTAATAGAATCATCGTCCATCTCTGCTGTTACAACATGAGGATCTGAACTGGTAACCTGATAAGAGCCTGAATAATACTCCGTATCAAGAGATACCCATACATCGTCTGTCTCATCCACATCTAATCTGCGAACATAGTGATCAAACAAGTGCATCTTTTCTTACGTAATAGGTGCCCCTGCCACTTCCCCGACGTTCAAGCACTTCTTCCTTTACAAGTGCTGTTAACGAGTTTTCTACGGATGCGCGCCCTAGCTTTGGACACATTTCCATTATTTCACTTTTTGTAAACTTGCCTATTTTTTTATAAACGGCATCTCTTACCTGTTCAATTGCAGGTTCCTTTATATCTATAATTTCAATTCGCTCCTCAAAATCTTTATAAGCTGCAATTATGGTCTTTAGTATATACTTGATAAAAGGAGTCGGATCATCTTCTCCTTCATGCCAACCATTTTGGCTCATGTTAAGCGAGTCATAATACAAATCCTTTAATTCAGCTATCTTTTTTTCCAAAGATACATATCTACCGACAAGATAACCAGCTCTATAGAGTAGCAATGTTGTCAACAATCTACTCATTCGACCATTGCCATCATTAAAAGGATGCACACATAGAAAATCATGAATGAATATTGGTATTAAAAGTAATGTATCTACCTCTTCGGTAGCAGACACTCTATTAAACTCTTCACATATTCTATCAATAGCAATAGGTGTCTCTAAGGGACTAAGCGGTTCAAATATAACATGTTCAATGCCATTTGCATCCCTGGCAACAATGTGGTTATCACTGTTTTTAAAATGACCGCCTATACTTCTGTTGGTAAAACGATAAAGATTCTGGTGTAACTGAAGAATATAATTTGAAGAAATCGGAATATACTCATAACTTTCATGAATCATATCCAATACAAATCGATAGCCAGCAATCTCCTCTTCATCACGATTCCTTGGTGTAGTTTTTGACTGCATCAATTGTTTCAATCTTGTATTCGAAGTAAAAATTCCCTCAATAGCATTTGAACTCTCAGTACTTTGAACTTTTGCAACCTCAACAAGCTTATCTAAAACAGCTGGTTTCTGAGCTAAATACAACTCTTGCTTTCCTCTGTATTCATGTATACCTGAGACTAAACCTAGTATTTCACTATCCCATTTGTAATCTTTATACTTACTATAATTAAATTCTCGCATAGCGATTCTCCTTTTCGCCTAAATTATATCACATATTAGGCGATAATCAATGGTTTAGGCGATTATTCGCCTATTTTTTTCTTGTTTTAGGCGTTATTATAATGATCTTACAAACGGAGGTGCTCAAGATGATTTACAGACCTTTGTATGTAGAGAAGATTATGGAGAGATTGAAAACACAGCGGAATATTCATCTCCCCCGGCCATTCTGTATATCCTTAATGCCCCTTTAGCTAAATGCTGGAAAATTTTTTCTCTTTACCGGCTCTTAACTTTCTGAACAAGGATTGACCTTTCCTGAGAATGCAAATGGATATTTTACAGCTCCACAGGAATATAGTCATGACCTACGGCTGGCAGATATACCCCGAAAACGTCCTTAGTCAGTATCTTAAGCGATGACGTGTTCACGCAGGGATGACAGCCGACATATTCCTCTGCCAGCACGTCCTTGTCCACCAGAAGCTGCACCTTTTTGTCATGGTCGTTCATAAGTCCCATTATGCTTACTGAGCCAGGCTTTATATCAAGATATTCCTCCATTTTATCCTCAGGCGCAAATGAAAGTCTGGCGGAATTGATCTGCTTCGACAGATCCTTTGTCTTGAATACCTTATGCCCAGGCATCATCAGCAGATAGAATCTGGTCTTCTGCCTGTTGCAGAGGAAGAGATTCTTGCATATCAGACAGTCAAGAACTGCATCGATCACATCGCAGACCTCCATAGTTGTGGCAGGCGCATGGTCTGTCCTTTTATACTTTATCCCAAGCGAATCCAGAAGGTCATAGACCCTTATCTCCTTCTCCTCCCTGCCGGCTGTATCTGCCGGTCTTCCGTCATACAGTTCCATATCTATATTCCTCTGTTACAAAGCTTCCCGCATAGTTATATACATTCTCTTTTGATCATACCCTTATGTATCGGCAGATACATAAGCGATCTTCCTGCGCAGCATATTCATGACCCGTTTCTTGTCGGTTACCCACTTAGGTGATATCAGAAGATTTCTCGGGCCGTCACCGGTCATAAATTTTTGGCGGGGAAACCCACAGGCTTGCCTGTGGGAGGAACCGCCTTTAACCTACCTTTCTTTGTTCTACAAGATAACTACTACGCATTTTTAACAGCTTTAAGTTCTTATATCCTACAGAGGCATTGATATGTGTTCCATCTAAAAGCCTTAAATCCATCCGTCCTGTAGAACGTCTGCCAAAAATGAAACACTTACATCCTTTCCACTGTACCTTATCGAAAAGTCTAAAGCCTTTAACTTCGTATGCTGCTTGATTACGTTTACGCTTTCCACCTTTAATAAAGTTTGTCTTATGTGTCTGCCTGTTGTGGCAACGGACTTTTTTGTAATAATAGACATCTCCATTACTAACAGCATTAGGATTACCACTAATGCAACGAGCATCTATATAATGATCCTTTGGCAAGCCATTTTTAATACGAGTGTTTTTAGTGATATATCCGTAAGTAAGTTGTACATCTGAATATGCTTTTCAAATGATCAGAAAGTGTAATTATCTTCACCGCTGATACTTATTTAAGCTTCAGTCCGTCACTGAAGGCCTTTCCAACTACTGGTCCTATGAGCCTGTATGTATTCGTGCTGGCATCATACATGATCGGCTGCATCTTATCTAGATCAACCTTCCCGTCTGTTATGATGCTATCATCCACCTGTGATGCTACTATCCTCCCGACAAGCACACCTGCCTCGTCATCCCAGGATTTCACCTCGCACTCAAGTGTCATCGGATACTCCTCTATGATCGGTGCATTGACATGGGATGACTTATGGACATGGACTCCTGCCTTCTCTATTTTGTTTACATTCTTTCCCGTCTCTACACCGAAGTAATCTGAGATAAGCACTGTTTCCTTTGTTGCCATCGCAACTGTAAATGCATTTGTCTTCTTGATATTCTCCGTGGTCTTATGCTTTCCGAGGAAGAATGTGATCTCTCCGTGGCCGCTCTGCTGACCCCAGGCTGCATTCATGGCGTTCGGTGTGCCATTCTCGTCATAGGTTCCGATGATAAATACTCCCTCTGGTGTGATAACTGAGTTTTCTCCTGTAAGCTCCATTCTGATTATCTCCATTAAATCAATTGTACCAAGTCGCTTGCGCGACGGCAAACGTTAGTCTCATAATCTAGTTCTCAAATAAATATGGCAGTCTGCCTGCCGTTGTGATATTGTTGAGTT
>ONBW01000097.1 GCA_900316165.1 uncultured Lachnospiraceae bacterium
GGCTGTCATTGGTGAATGTAAATTTAAAAATGAAACCGTTGGGCGCCAGGAATATCAAACCCTGCATGATCGTGCCAGATTGGTGAATCCGTATCATGTGGAAAAATATCTGCTGTTCTCCCTGTCTGGGTTTTCTGACTGGCTTACAACACATGCGGCTTCTGATTCGACGCTTGAGCTGGTATCTATAGATGAATTATACAATGGTCTTATTTCAGGCAAAACTTGCTAAAGTATCAGTTACATCTATAAAAAGGACATGGAAGAAGAGATTCGTTGGGTATGAGTTTACTCATAATCTAAAGATTGAGTTTGACGCTGATAATGAATTACTTGGAAAGGTGCTTTATTCACTTTCCAAATCACAGATCAGGCCGGAATATCTGTTGGTATATGGTTAATAATTGGAACAAGTTTCATATGAAAAAACACAAGAGCATTTTTAGGATGGAAAAAAGATGAAAAGATCATGGGCTGACAGAGAGAATCTTAATCAAAATGAGCTGGCAAAGCTTGAGAAGGACGGACTTCAAATTCTAAATGAAATGGTGCAGTACTATCTGAATCGCAAAAAATCTGGAGAACGATTCTTCCACTTTGTAGAAAGATATGGGACAGATGGCCTTCAGAAAATTTTAAACCAATATACTCTTTAAAAAGTAAATGTGGCAAATACAACATACTTTTTAATCGCATTCTCGTAAAGTATAACCAGAAAGACAAATTTATGAGGTGATTAGGATGAGTGCATTTTTAGGACCAATTCATTTTTGGCTGTATAACAAAATAGGAAATCAGGAAAAGCTGACTCAGGAAATAGCTGAGCTTGCGGAAGAAAATGACTGGATTTCAGCCGCAGATGATTATACGAAAACACTTCCTCCACTGGAGACAGTAATCGATGAGGGAAATATTCATGGCTGGCTGCAGGCTCAGATTTCAGATGCTGAGACCAGATACGCAGACCTGATAACCGAAATCATTGCTTCAGATAAATCGCGTATGAATGCGCTTTGTTCTGCTGCAGAACAGTTCGGAGAACAGAATTCCCTACAGGCAGGTTCTGTAGAAGAAGCTTTCAAGTCATTTGAGGATTTCTTTGTAAATGGAATGCCTTGTGACCGTGTCAATGTAACTACTGAATCATCAGAAGATCACATCTCATGGGAAATGACAGAGGATATTCATGCCCAGTACTGGGACAAAAGCAGCAGTCCTTATTACAAAATCCGAAAGAGTGTGATGAAAGGAATGTTGAAGGAAACTGGATATACTCTGGACACAGAAGATGATTTTCATTACTCCATTGTAAAAAAATAGAGATTATAATCAGCTTTTTTGAAGCTTAATAAATCTCATATACCGTGCAGGTGGCTAAAAAAAGCTTCCTGCATTTTTTTATTATTTTCTTGTGGGATATGGAATCTGTTCATTTGAAGCCAGTCCCTGGAGCAGATTGCGGGTTGGATTAAGTTCTACAACAATCCAGTCATCATTTTCTGACAGATGATTTGCGATAGCAGACATAAGCACAGTCTTTCCTGAACCTCTGACTCCAGTCAGCATATAGACCTGCGATACTGGGTGTTCTGCATTAAAGTCTTCGAGTATCTCATCAGTCTGTTGGATTCTCGATATATATTCATATGGCTTTTTTGTCACTCGAATAGGAAAATGGCGCGGCTCGGATCCAGTCAAAAAAGAGCCTACAGATATCGATGTAGTGGGGTTAAGTGATATAGAGTATCATGTAGAAAAATATCTGCTGTTCTCCCTGTCTGGGTTTTCTGACTGGCTTACAATTCGTCCAATTATAAGCCGTTTTGGACGTATTTCCAATATGCTGGACGCTTTTTACAATAAAACAAGTAATTTGCTTTTGATAAGTTGCTTTTACAACATTAATTGCTTTATGTCTCTGATATAATCACATCAAACGAACAGGAGGTCAATGTTATGTTAATACAAAGCTATATAGAGACTCATAAAAAAATAGCAGCACAGGTTGAGGCAATCACAAAGCTGATATCAAGTGGTTCGATCGAGGACAATGCTTTTGACATTGGTCGGGAAATCAGCAGACTTTCAGGCCTTCTTAATGTACATCTGAATTCAGAGGATAGATATTTATACCCAAAGCTGCTCGAAAGCAATGATTCATCTGTGAAAACACTTGCTAAGAGATATCAGGACGAAATGGGTGGCCTCATAGGCGAATTTAATGAATTTAAGTCCAGATATAATACTAAAACCAGAATCTTGGAGAACAAGGAAGGACTTGCCAGAGAGTGGAACGGTATTGTAAAGAAACTTTCACATAGAATTGAAAGAGAAGAAAATGAACTATACACGAAATTTGAAAGAATGTAAGGTGATACAATGAAAGCGTATGTAGATCAGGATTCCTGCACTTTTTTATTGGCAATAGAGCAGTATTACGAATAAGAAGGATGATAAGAAAATTATGGCAGAGATCAAATTTAATTATGAAAAAAAGCAGAAACGTATCGCCGCTTATGATGGCAGCAAATGTGTAGGAATCTGCACTTATGTGGATCCCGGCTCATTTTGGATTATTACACACACAGAAGTAGCCCCGGCGTATGGCGGACAGGGTATCGCACGATCACTAGTAGATAATCTGATGCATCAGGCAATTGAAGCAGGAATTAAAGTAAAACCATTTTGTTCCTATGCAGCAAGGGTTTTCCAGAAAAATTCAACTTACGCAGAGCAGGAAGATCATTCGATCATCACGGTGTTTATGATGCCAACCTGTCCGGATAGCGCCTATGTCAATGAGCAGATTAATGATAACAAATCATTCCATCTTGTAGATATAGGAGAGCATGTAAAGAACCTGAAGACCTTTATCCGTATCAGGGATAACAGTCCTGTTTTTGATGATGTAAAAGAAAAAGGCTGCATAGGAATTCCGTGCTTTGTGTTTGAAGATGGAACTGTTACACTGTCACCGGAAGAGGCCGGATTGAGTTCGAAGCCTGCGTAAGATGTGATCTGCTGTATCTCAAACAGAAGTGTCTGTATGGTGAAAACCAATCCATATTCTGCTATAATAGCTACAGCTGGCTGGCTTTTTGTAATAATTTATAAAGGAAATTTCCATGAAGATAGAGCATATCGCAATGTATGTCAATGATCTGGATAGTGTAAAAAATTTCTTTGTGAAATATTTTGACGCTACCGCTAATTCTGGCTACCATAATTTAAAAACTGATTTCCGTTCATATTTTTTAAGCTTCACAGATGGATCCAGATTGGAGATCATGAATAAGCCAGGAATGGCTGATCTTGAAAAGATTCTTAAAAAAAAAGAAGACAAAGAAGACAAGGCAGTTGCAGTGGTACATATTTATCGGTTAAATATTCCTTTATCCGCTAGCTGATAGAGCATATGTTCCACCATGTCATTTGACATTTCCAACGCAATAATGACAAAGTTAACGCAACATTTTGCAATGACCTTGGCACAACTATAAAGATAATGTATAATAATTGTCAGTAAGTCTAAAAGCACCCCATTTCCAAAGTACGAAATACGGAGGAAAAATGGCTTACAAACGATTAGATTTTGGTGACAGATACAAGATTCAGGAAGGACTGAACTGTGGAAAAAGCATCCACAAGATTGCGGAAGAACTTGAAAGATCAGATTCTACGATCATCCGTGAAATAAAAAATCACAGGTTTTCACTGGATACACAAGCCGGCTACAGGAAGTTTCACAGGTGCATGTATTTTGACAGCTGTGAACGGCTGCATATGTGTGGAGACAAGGAATGTATGCAGTACTGCAGAAACTGCTTTGAAGTCTGCAGCTCAGACAAATGCCCCGATTACAGACCGGCAATGTGCAGCCGGATCACAAATACACCATATGTCTGCAACGGCTGCGATATGGCGTCTAAGACCGGTCAGAGCTGTAATTTCGAGCAGTTCAACTATGATGCGAAGATGGCTGACAACATCGCTGAGGACGTTCTGAAAGGCTCCAGAGAAGGCATCTCAGTAACCTCCGAAGAGATGAATCAGATAGACAGACTGGTCTCCCCTCTCCTGCTGAACGGTCAATCACTCAAGGCTATATATCACAATCACGGCGATGATCTACCTGTATGTGAGCGCACCTTATACCGCTACGTGGACGACTGCAGGCTTACAGCCAGGAATAAGGACCTTCCACGAAAGATTAAATTCAAGACACGCTACAAGCACAGCAACAAGCGTAATAAGGACGCATTTGCAGTAGACCGCACATATGATGATTACAGACGCTACATGGCTGAAAATCCCGGCAAATCCGTTGTGGAAATGGATACCGTTATTGGCAAGCAGGAAAAAGGCAAAGTGCTTTTGACTCTAATTTTTGAGAGCTGCAACTTTATGATCGCCATTCTGCTCCCAGACAAAACGCAGCAGTCAGTCATAGAGGCATTAAATAATCTCTGTGATCTGATAGGCATAGAACTGTTCAAAAGGCTCTTTGAGGTCACCGTTACGGACCGAGGTTGTGAATTTTCCAATCCCCTGGCATTAGAATGTGACCGCAATGGTGAGATCAAGACAAGAGTCTTTTACTGTGATCCATACTGTTCATGGCAGAAACCTCATGTTGAGCGTAATCATGAGTATATAAGGCAGATACTTCCCAAAGGTACAAGCTTTGATGACCTGACACAGGAAGACATAACTCTGATGATGAACCACATCAACAGCTATGGCCGTGAAGAAATGAACTGGGCTACTCCATATGCCCTGGCAGAGCTTCTGCTTGGCCCTAAGCTGCTGGATGCCTTGAATTTCCAAAAGATCGAACCGGATGATATCGTCCTGAAACCCAAACTTTTAAAGAAAAACATATATAAAAATTTATAATATTATAACAACATAGATTATTTTTGATCTGGGGTGTGACAGACTTAACGCAAAGAAATAGGATTTTCTAAGGAAGTTTGCAATGACCTTGTCAAAAATCGATGCAGATTTCCTGTTTGCCATGCCCAAAAAGATAAAAATCTTTAAATATATCCGCCATATCGCTAATCCCAAACACTTCTCTAACGCTATAAAAACGAGGCTATTTTGCAATAACCTCGTCTCAGAATTTTGCAGCATTATTATTTTGCGTTAGGTCTGTCAAGTGACGCATATGTTCCACCATCCTGAGCTGTGCCAGGACACTGCCAACCTCGGAATCCTATAATAAAAAAAGATACCGGTAATACTTGCATCCGGTATCGTATAATAATCTAGGCATGTATCATATTCAGAGCAAACAAAAAAGCAGATTATTTAAAACTCTAATCTGCTCTGAATGTGATACTGCCGGATTGTACCA
>ONBW01000045.1 GCA_900316165.1 uncultured Lachnospiraceae bacterium
GAGGTGTAAGATGAGAAAATCAGTTCAGCCTGAGTACTATCAGGCAACAGTTACCTGCAACTGCGGAAATACATTCGTTACAGGTTCTACAAAAGAGTCAATCCACGTCGAAATCTGCTCAAAGTGCCATCCTTTCTATACTGGCCAGCAGAAGGCTAACAAAGCTCGTGGCCGTATCGAGAAGTTCAATAAGAAGTACGGAATTGACGCTAAATAAATCGTTTCAGAAGGCCGGGGTCTTAAAACCCCGGCTTTCTTTTGTAAGGGGTATTTTATGGCATTCAGCGGAATAGGCGGACAGGCTGTTATGGAGGGTGTAGAGATGCTGAACGGTCCGAAAGGGGCTGTTGCAGTGAGACTTCCGGATGGCAGCGTTCATACAGACACCTGGGATATAACACCGGAGCCGGAGTGGGTTAAGCATTTCCCGATAGTAAGGGGTGTTTATTCTTTCTTTCATTCTCTTATTGTGGGGATTTCATCTCTTTATAAATCGGCATCTTATTTTGAGGATGAGGAAGAGAAGAAAAAATCAGAGGAGCATCCGGCGAAGGAAAAGGCGGAGATGGGATTTTCTCTGATAGTTTCTTTAGTGCTGGCTTTGGCGATTTTTCTCTACCTGCCGATGTTTTTATCAGGTTTTATAAGCCACTTTACGGATGCTTCATGGGCACCGGTACTTTTTGAGGGAATACTCAGGATTATTATCTTCCTTTTATACATATATATCATTGGGCTTACTCCGGACATAAAGCGAACCTTTATGTACCACGGCGCTGAGCACAAATGCATCAACTGTATCGAGCATGACCTGCCACTTACGGTTGAAAATGTCCGCAAGTCCAGCCGCTATCACAAGAGATGCGGGACGAGCTTTATCTTTATAGTGTTCATTATCAGCGTATTCCTTTTCATGTTCATCCGCACTGATAATGCCGGGTTGAAGCTCTTATTCAGACTTCTTCTGATGCCGGTTATTGCTGGAATCTCCTATGAATTCCTGCGCTGGGGCGGACTTAAAGACAACTGGTTTGTAAACGCGCTTGCTGCTCCGGGGCTTTGGGTGCAGCGTCTGACGACTAAGGAGCCGGATGATTCGATGATCGAGGTTGGAATCGCGTCTGTTCGCGCTGTCTTCGATCCAGAGAAGTTTTTGGAGGATCACGAGCTGCAGCAGTGAATGTTTTGAGGTGAGGGTTCGTTCGAAGGCATAACGTTGTATAACTGCTGCCAGCTGTGGCAGCTGTTAGACAGAAATGTATGTCTGCAAACTAACTGGAAAGTAAAGAAAACATGACGTATCGGGAAACACTGAAAAATTGCATAGATGAACTGAGTTCTGTTGGTGTGCCAGATCCGGAGTCGGACGCCAGGCTTTTATTAGAAGAGGCGTCTGGAAAGGATTACAGTCATCTGCTGATGTCGTTTAGGGATGAAATTCCGGTTGAAGTTTCTGATAAGCTCAATGATTTTGTCTCTCTGCGGAAAAAGCGGATTCCTCTGCAGCAGATAATTGGCTACACCGAGTTTATGGGACTGAAGTTCTATGTGACAAGCGATGTGCTCTGCCCGAGGCAGGATACTGAGGTACTGGTGGAGCAGGTTCTTGAAAAAATAAACGGAGGCGCCAAAGTACTTGATTTGTGTACTGGTAGCGGCTGCATTGCTATTAGCATTGCGAAGCTGGCTGGTGTTTCTGTTACAGCAACTGATATATCAGAAAAAGCACTTGCTGTAGCTGAGAAAAATGCGCGTGAGAATGGGGTAAGCGTTTATTTTTACAAGGGAGATCTGTATCAGGCACTGCCATCTGACGAAAAATATGATATAATCGTCTCGAATCCGCCGTACATAAAGACGGATGTGATAGAGACGCTTGAACCTGAGGTAAAAGACTTTGAGCCACGGATAGCCTTAGATGGTACAGCGGATGGTCTTTCCTTTTACCGTAGAATTATAGCAGGTGCAGGTGAGCATTTGAAGCCTAATGGCTTGATTTTCTTTGAAATCGGCTACGACCAGGGGGCGGATGTCAGTGTGCTTCTGGCTGGCAGCGGCTTTTCTGATATTTCTGTAATCAAGGACTATGGCGGCAACGACAGGGTAGTCACAGCGACTTTGAAGCGTTAATCTTATTTTTCAGAAGTGAGGCTACGTGTGAAAATTAGGAAAGCCGGAAATCACACGTAGTGAAGAAAGCAAGACTACGTGTGAAAATGAGAAAAACAGGAAATCACACGTAGAGAAGTAAGCAAGACTACGTGTGAAAATGAGAAAAACAGGAAATCACACGTAATTAGGTAAGCAAGGCTACGTGTGATAATGAGAAAAACAGGAAATCACACGTAGAGAAGTAAGCAAGACTACGTGTGAAAAACAGGAAAACAGGATTACACACGTAAGATATATTTTAGCAAATGAATTATAATATGATAATATCAGAACTATATTTGAATATCTCGGATTTGTAGCGCATAGAATTTGATAGTAAAGCGATTTAATAGAAATTTGAATACAGGAGACAGATATATGTTTGATAATTTAGAGACCATCCGCATGCGCTACGACGAGATCATGCACCTCGTGAGTCAGCCGGAGATCGCGGGTGACGGTGAGAAATTTCAGAAGCTTATGAAGGAAGCCAACGGCATAAAGCCGCTTGTAGATACATATACAGAGTATGAAAAGGCAGAGGCAGATAAAGCTGATGCCTTAGAGGTGTTAAAAGAGGAAAGCGACGAGGAGATGAAGGAGCTCGCGAAGGAAGAGCTTAATGACGCTACCGAGCGAATAGATGACCTCTCCCAGAAGCTTAAAATCCTACTGCTGCCGAAGGATCCTAATGATGAGAAGGATGTCATCATGGAGATAAGAGCCGGAGCTGGCGGAGATGAGGCAGCACTTTTTGCCTCAGATCTCTACAGGATGTACACTCACTTTGCAGAGTCGAGAGGCTGGCACACTGAGATTATCGAGTGCGAAGAGACGGGAATCGGCGGTATGAAGCAGGTTAATTTTTCAGTGAGTGGACAGGGAGCCTACTCGATACTTAAGTATGAGTCAGGAGTTCACAGAGTCCAGAGGGTTCCTGTGACTGAGTCAGGTGGAAGAATTCACACCTCGACAGCGACAGTCGCCGTTATGCCGGAGGCTGAGGAGGTAGATGTCGAGATAAATGAGAAGGACATCAGGATCGACGTCATGAGGGCGTCAGGAAACGGCGGACAGTGCGTCAACACAACGGATTCAGCCGTAAGACTTACGCATTATCCGACAGGAATCGTAATCTACTCACAGACAGAGAAGTCACAGCTTCAGAATAAAAACAAGGCATTTGCCCTCCTTCGCGCAAAGCTCTACGATTTGAAGCTTCAGGAAAGACAGGCGAAGGAGAAGGACGAGAGGCTTTCACAGATAGGAACAGGCGACCGCTCTGAAAAAATCAGGACGTATAACTTCCCACAGGGAAGAGTCACAGACCATCGGATAGGGCTTACAATCTATCGTCTTGACGATGTGATGAATGGGGATCTGACAGAAATTCTCGACGCCCTGATCGCGGCAGACCAGGCGAAGAAGCTTGCGAAGCTGAATGAAGCGAGTTGATTGTCATAACACAACAGATAAAAATCACTTGCTTGCAAGATGAAAAATCAAGCGAAAACTGAATGAAGTAAGTTGATATTAAGAAAGCCATAGATATAAAAGAGGCCAGCTGATATGTTAAAAAATAAATGCATTGTCATAGGAGTCACAGGCTCGATAGCAGCCTACAAGGCAGCAGATCTGTCGAGCTGGGCAAAAAAGCAGCACGCTGATGTGAACGTTATCATGACGGAGAATGCCCAGTATTTTATTAATCCGATTACGTTTGAAACACTTACAGGAAACAAGTGCCTGACGGATACCTTTGACAGAAATTTCCAGTACAATGTCGAGCATGTAGAGCTTGCTAAGAGGGCGGATCTCTTTGTAGTCGTACCTGCCTCAGCGGATTTTATCGCAAAGGCAGCAAACGGAATTGCAGATGATATGCTGACTACGACATTTCTTGCAGCAACCTGCAAAAAGCTTATTTTCCCAGCAATGAATACCAGGATGTATGAGAATCCTATAACTCAGGATAACATCGCAAAGCTTCGACATTACGGTATCGAAGTAGTAGAACCGGGCGCCGGTTACTTAGCCTGCGGAGATACAGGAAAGGGGAAGCTTCTTCCGGTTGAGGATATCGAGGAACATATTCTTCTTAATGCAGCTTATGACCACGACCTCGCCGGGAAAAAGGTGCTTATCAGCGCTGGCCCTACGCAGGAGGACATAGATCCGGTACGCTTTATCACAAATCATTCGACAGGACGGATGGGATATGCCGTTGCAAAAAATGCTGCGCGCCGTGGGGCAGAGGTGACTCTCGTGAGCGGTCCGGTTAGTTTTCCAGATCCAATCGGAGTAAAGACAATCCATGTGAAAAGCGCCCAGCAGATGTTTGATGAGATAACTGCGATAAGTGACGAGCAGGATATCATCGTGATGACGGCGGCTGTTGCGGACATGAGACCAGAGACAGTTTCATCTGAAAAAATCCACAAGGTCACAATGCCTGATGCGATAAAGCTTACGACAAATCCGGATATCCTTTCATACTTGGGAGCCAGAAAATCTGAAAATCAGAAGGTCGTTGGCTTTTCGATGGAGACAGAAAATCTCGTAGAAAACTCAAGACTTAAGCTTAAGAAAAAGCACTGCGATATGATAGTGGCAAACTGCCTTCGCGAGGCCGGAGCCGGATTCGGCACAGAGACAAACGTAGTTACAATTATTACAGACAAGAAGGCAGAGGAACTTCCAATCATGTCAAAGGACGAGGTAGCTGAGAAGATCTTTGATTTTCTAAAAGCAGACTGATAAACCAAAAATATTCTTGTTTTTCTTTAAAAAGATTGTTAAAATTCTTTAGTTTTGGTATAATGTCTATCTGTCGGGAGAGATGGAGATTTTGAAAAGGAGAAGAAATGAGCGTAGCAATTCTTACGGATACAAACAGCGGAATTACGCCGGAGGAGGCACAGACGAGAGGTATTTTTTCAATACCTACACCGTTCTATATCAACGACAAGCTCTACTATGAGAGCGTTGACCTAGACCACGAGAAGTTCTATGAGCTTCAGGCAGCAGACGCTGAGATCCATACTTCGATGCCGCTTGTCGGAGATGTCCTTGACGAGTGGAACAAGCTTTTAAAGGATTACGACGAGGTAGTTTACATTCCTCTTTCATCAGGACTTTCATCATCCTGCGAGACAGCACAGATGCTTTCAGAGGATGACGATTACGATGGAAAGGTTTTCGTAGTAAATAACCGCAGAATCTCAGTTACTATGAGGCTCTCTGTTATTGAGGCAAAGGCCCTTGCAGATCAGGGCAAGAGCGGAGCAGAGATCAAGGAATACCTCGAGAAGACAGCAGGAGATTCTTCGATTTACATCACACTCAATACTCTTAAATATTTAAAGAAGGGCGGCCGTATCACACCTGCAGCTGCAGCAATCGGCTCACTTCTTCACATCAAGCCAATTCTTACTATTCAGGGAGACAAGCTCGATAAATTCGCGATGGCCCGCACTATGAAGCAGGCAAAGCAGATGATGCTTGACGCGATAAAGAAGGATACAGAGGAGAGGTTCAAGGATCCTGACGGAAGTGGATGCGTCATGTCGATAGCCCACACAAATAACCGTGAGGAGGCTGAAAAGTTCCGCGAGGAGCTGCTTGCCATCTATCCAGATAGACAGGTAATCATTGAAGAGCTTTCAATGGTCATCGCCTGCCATGTAGGACCGGGAACATTAGCAGTCACTACTTCAAAGAGCTTTGTTAAAGAGATATAACCGCTTAGGCGATTATAATATGTGCCGTAATACTTGCGGATCCCGTCTTTTACAACGGAGAAGGCCTGGCACGATCATATTTTTTCAGGAGGTATTTATATGGTTAAGGCAGTTGTAGGAGCAAACTGGGGCGATGAGGGAAAAGGCAAAATCACCGATACCCTCGCAAATGAAGCTGATATCGTTATCAGGTTCCAGGGAGGAGCAAACGCAGGTCATACTATCGTAAATCAGTACGGCAAGTTCGCGCTTCACCTTCTTCCATCTGGAGTATTTCACCAGAACATCACGAATGTGATCGGAAACGGTGTAGCCTTCGATATCGATAAATTTTTAAAGGAATTAAATGATATCGAGTCAAAGAACGTCCCGAAGCCAAATATTATCGTAAGCGACAGGGTACAGGTATTAATGCCGTATCACATCCTCTTCGATACGCTTGAGGAGGCAAGGCTTGCAGGAAAGTCATTCGGTTCTACAAAGTCAGGTATCGCACCGTTCTATTCAGATAAGTACGCAAAGATCGGCTGGCAGATAAATGAGTTCTACCAGGACGACGATGCTCTTATGGAAAAAATAAACCACATCACCGACATAAAGGACGCTCTTTTAGTAAATCTCTATCACACAGATCCAATCGACAGAAAAGGCATGCTCGAGTGGATAAAGGAGAGAAGAGATAAGATCCGCCCTTACCTCGCCGATGTGCCGAAGTTCCTAGAGGGCGCATTAAAGGAAGGAAAGACAGCTCTCTTAGAGGGACAGCTCGGAACCATGAAGGATCCTGATTTTGGTATTTATCCTATGGTTACCTCATCTTCACCTATCGCAGGATTCGGAAGCATAGGAGCCGGAATCCCACCTTATGAGATAAAGCAGATAGTAGTTGTATCAAAGGCATATTCATCAGCAGTCGGAGCAGGAGAGTTCGTCTCAGAGATTTTTGGAGATGAGGCTGTAACTCTCAGAAATCATGGAGGAGACGGCGGTGAGTACGGAGCTACAACAGGAAGACCTAGAAGAGTAGGCTGGTACGATTGCGTAGCAAGTAAGTATGGCTGTAGACTTCAGGGCTGCACAGATGTAGCGTTTACAGTTCTTGATGACCTTGGATACCTGGATGAAATTCCTGTCTGCGTAGCTTATGAGCTCGATGGAAAGCAGATTACTGATTTCCCTGTTACAAAGGACTTAAAGAGATGCAAGCCTGTCTATAAGGTTATGCCAGGCTGGAAGTGTGATATCAGAGGAATAAAAGAATTTGAGGATCTGCCGCAGGAAGCACAGGATTATGTGAACTTCATCGAGCAGCAGATAGGATATCCTATCACAATGGTAAGTAATGGACCGTCCCGTGATGATATCATTTACAGGGTAAGTCCACTTAACAGATGATTTTCATACAATAGTCACAAATTCGGCTAAAAATAGGCACAGCTTTTAACTATTATAAAAGCTGTGCCTTTATGTTTTATTGAAAAAGGAGAATTATGTTAAAAGTAGAACATCTGACAAAGAAGTACGGTAAGCGTACAGTCGTAGATGACTTAAGCTTTACCGCAGAAAAGGGCGAAATCCTTGGACTTCTCGGGCCGAACGGTGCCGGAAAGTCTACGACTATGAACATGCTGACAGGCTACTTAGCTCCGGATAATGGTTCTATCGATCTGGATGACAAGGATCTGACTAATCCAAAGAACAGGAAAAAGGTCCTTATCGGTTATATGCCTGAGATACCACCTCTCTACAATGATATGACGGTTAAGGAGTATCTGATTTTTGCAGCAGAGCTCAAGGGTATTAAGCGCACTTTGGTAAAGACCAGGGTAGACGAGGTTATGGAACAGGCTTCTGTAACAGATGTAAAAGACAGGCTTATTAAGAATCTGTCAAAGGGCTATAGACAGAGAGTTGGTTTTGCCTGCGCAGTTTTAGGAGATCCTGAGCTTATCATCCTCGATGAGCCGACAGCAGGTCTTGATCCAAGGCAGATAGTTGCTATGAGAGAGCTTATTTTATCTCTTAAAAAGGATCATCTCGTAATTTTAAGTTCACATATTCTCTCTGAGATAGAAGAAGTATGCGATCATGTTCTTATCATCTCAAAGGGCAAGCTGGTTCTTTCTGATAATACAGAACATCTCCTTGAGGAGCACAATGATGAGTCTCTTGAGGATGTCTTCCTCGAGCTTACTGATGAGTCTGCCGAATATAAAGAGGCTGAGAAGGCTGTTTCTTCAAGATTTGAAGATGACGAAAAGACATGTGAAGACGAGGAAAATGACGATACAGAAGAATCTGATGATGACTTCGTAGATGATGAAGAATCTGATGAAGATGAAGATTCTGATGATAATACAGATTCTGCTGAAGAGAAGGATGATGACGACGGAGACGACGAAGATGAAGATGATGATAGCGATGAAGAAGACGATGAGTACGAGGAGGATGACGAACAATGAAGGCAATAATTAAAAGAGAGTTTCTGTCATTTTTCAGAGGAATCACCGGATGGCTTTTCATCGGTATCAATCTGGTAGTATACGGGCTCTATTTTACAGTTTATAATCTTCTGCAGGGAATTCCATCGGTAGCCTATGCCATCAACGGAATGTCGTTTATTTTTCTTATAACAGTACCAATCCTTACGATGCGTGTATTCGCAGCAGAGAGAAGAGACAAGGTCGATCAGCTGACCATGACATCCCCTGTCGGAGTCGGAAGCATAGTCGTTGGAAAATTTTTGGCTCTTGCCTGCTGCTTTGCGATAGTAGTAGCATTTATTGCAGCTTCTCCGCTTGTTTTAAGACTTTACGGCTCTGTATCTCTTAAGGAAAACTGGACAGCAGTCTTAGGACTTCTGCTCTATGGACTTACGCTCCTTGCGATTGGACTTTTCGCATCGGCACTCACCTCGAATGTCATAGTCAGTGCGATCATTGCTTTTGGACTTTTATTTTGTGGATATATATCCTCTTCAATCGTAAGTGCTCTCTCACTTGGTGGCATTCTTGAAAAAATAATCGGATGGTACGACTTCACGACACCGCTTTCTGATTTCCTCTCAGGAAGTCTCTCACTCAAGAATGTAGTCTATTATCTCTCGGTAATAGCTCTCTGCCTCGTGCTTACGACTCAGATAATCCTTAAGAGACGCTATACGATCTCAAGAAAGAGGCTTACAGTTTCAGCTTTTTCACTTATTACGATCGTGGCTGTGCTCGCTGTTGTCGTAGGCGGTAATTTTGCTATGACAAAGGTGCCTGACAAGTACTCAGTCTACGATATGACAAAGAAGAAGTTCTACACTCTTTCAGACAAGACCAAGAATATTCTCTCAAAGCTCGATAAGGATGTGACGATCTACTGCTTAGCGAAGAAGTCATCTCTTACATACGATTATGAGATTACTCTTATAAAGACACTTGACCAGTACGCTGCGCACTCAAAGCATATAACTGTTAAATACATTGATACATCAAAGAATCCTACCTTTACCTCAAAGTACACTGATGAGAGCCTTTCGAGTGGAAGCCTTATCGTAGTAAGCGGAGACAAGAGCAGGACTATAGGTGTATCTGACCTCTATGAGACTGAGGTGGACTACTCTACTTACTCGCAGCAGGTTACAGGCTATGATATAGAGGGACAGGTTACCAGCGCAATCAACTACTTAAGCGCTGAGAACCTCGCAAAGGTCTATACACTTACAGGACATGACGAGCCTACTCTTTCGACTACATTTACAAAGACACTTACGAAGCTCAACGCTGAGACAGAGGAGCTGAATTTCCTAAAGGAAGACAAGGTTCCTGATGACGCAGCAGCAGTAATAATATTCGGACCGCAGTCAGACCTCTCTTCTGATGATGTGAAGAAGCTCGATGACTATGTAGCAGGTGGCGGAAAGGTCTTTGTAGGGCTCGATGTATTAAAGAGTGGTGATGAGAAGAACTTAAATAAGTTCTTAAACGATAATGGAATCAAGGCTACCTCAGGACCTGTAGCTGAGACTGATGATAATTATTATTATCAGACGCCTTACTTCATTCTCCCTACAGTTAAGGATACAAAGGCTACTACAGATGTAGCTGGTGACCTTCAGGTATTTATACCGCTTTCAGCAGGCCTTTCGAAAGTCAAGACCGACGGAGTCAAATTCACGACGATTATGTCTACAACTGACAAGGCCATCGCAAAGAACTCTCTGACAGATTCAGACTCGATTCAGAATGCTATCTCTGATACAAATAAGGTGACAAAGGAGTCAGGCGATGAGCAGGGTAAGTTTGCCTTAGGACTTATCGCAAAGAACAGCAACAAGGGTGTAGTTGCAGCATTTGGCTCGGTATATACATTTACAGACCAGATGAATCAACAGATTTCCGGAAGAAATGCTACTCTGTTCTCAAATGTGTTTGCATATCTGCTCCCATCAGATAAGGGAACCTCAGTAAGCATTCCGTCTAAATCGATAGACGCAACGACACTTGCGATAAATGCCTCAAGCATCAGGATATTCGGACTTCTTTTCGGCATTTTCCTGCCGCTTGCACTTATCGTCTATGGTATTGTAGTCTGCATCGTAAGGAAGAGAAGATGAGTAAAATAACAGCTGTTGTCCTTGCCGCCGGCAGGGGCAGCAGGATGAAAAGCGATACACCAAAGCAATTCTTAGATGTAAATGGAAAGCCTCTTTTGGCATACAGCTTAGAGACCTTCGAAAAGAGTGAAATCGACCAGATAGTGCTTGTCACCGCAGAGGAGAGCATAGGCCTCTGTAGTGACATCATTAAAGAATATACGATATCGAAGTGTACTGATGTGACGGCCGGCGGAAGCGAAAGAGCCATTTCTGTTTACAATGGAATAAAAAAGGCCACAGGAGACTATGTTCTTATTCACGATGGAGCAAGACCTCTTATCTCAGAAAAAATCATTGCATCGATAATTAAGGCTCTTAAATCTCATCCAGCCGTCGTCCCTGTAATCCCTGTAAAGGATACGATAAGACAGGTAGGACCTGACGGGACCTTAAGTGATGCGTTTGATCGTTCGACACTTTTTGGAATGCAGACGCCGCAGGCATTTGAACGGGAAAAATTTACTGAAGGCTACGAGAAGCTCATCGCGGATGGCGTTGATTTTTCAAAGATAACTGATGATGTGATGATAATGGAGAAGGCGTTCGGGATTCATGCTTTCCCAGTGGATGGAGAAGAGATGAATAAAAAAATAACCACGCCGGAGGACCTGGCGTGGCTTAAATCTCTTGTTTAATTCTTTTTGGAATCCTTTTTCGAATTCTTTGTAGCCTCGTCAAACTCTGAGTTGTCTGGCTTGGCGATGTTTAGGAATATGCGGATAACCCAGAGGAAGACAGGAATGATCACTGTTGCGACTACTGAAGCCTTGAAGAGCGTCATGGAGTGCGGATCATCAGTCAGTGCAAAAACTATAGTAAGCACATACATAAATACGAGCAGCACAATAGCCACTATTCCAAAAATCTGTTTTAATTTCTGCATGAATTTTCTCCTTTGCGCATATATTAGGAGAAAATGCGAGTCTTGTCAATAGACTTCTTTTGTGATAAAGTATGTAGGTTGTTAAAAAAAGGAGGTACTAAAATTGGCATTATTAGACGAATGGAAAGCAGTAGCCTATGACAATAAACAGGACAGATATCATCTCGAGAAATTCTGGGATGATTATTTCAAGAAGGAAAAGGGCGTATACGAGATTCTTTTAAAGGAGCCTGATAAGGTTTATAAGGGAACAGTTCACGAGCTTGCTGAGCAGTTCGGACTTACTGACCTTGAGATGGCCGGATTCCTCGACGGTATCCAGGAGAGCCTGAAGGAGGAAAACCCTATCGATACGATGGAGGCTGATACTGAGGTTCAGCTGGGCTACGACCTTGAGAAGCTCTACCGCAACATGGTAGACGCAAGGGCTGACTGGCTCTACAATCTTCCTGAGTGGAATAATATCTATTCACCTGAGCAGCAGAAGGAGCTTCTCTTAAATCAGAGAAAGTCTCACACAGTTCATGTCAAAAAAATCGGCCGCAACGATCCATGTCCTTGCGGTTCAGGCAAAAAGTATAAGTTCTGCCATGGCAGAAAGGGCGCTGAGCCACTTCCTGGATATGAGCAGTAAAACGAGAAGGGGGCAGGTCCCCCTTTTTGTGTTCTTAAATTTATCTTAATTCGGGTAATATACGGAGATTACATAAAAAAACGGGGTGATAAAACGAAAATGATGTGTTATAATCATTACGTTTGTGAAACAGTAAATAATTGATTTTTTGGAGGCATTACTCATGGCAAAGAAACCATACGTACTTCTTATAATGGATGGCTTCGGTTTAAACGATAACCCGAAGGCAAACGCAGTAGCTCAGGCAAACACCCCTGTACTTGACGGACTTGTAAAACAGTATCCGTTCGTAAAGGGAGCCGCTTCGGGACTTGCTGTAGGTCTTCCTGACGGACAGATGGGAAACTCTGAGGTAGGACACATGAATATGGGTGCCGGACGCATCGTATATCAGGAGCTTACCCGTATCACCAAGTCTATCGAGGACGGTGATTTTTTCAAGAATGAGGAGCTCGTTGGCGCATTTGAGAATGCCAAAAAGAACGGTAAGAGTGTTCATCTCTGGGGACTTCTCTCAGACGGCGGTGTTCACTCACACAACACTCATCTCTACGCACTTCTTGAGATGGCTAAGAGACAGGGCGTTGAGAATGTCTATGTACACTGCTTCCTCGATGGCCGTGACACCTCACCTACAGCTGGTAAGGATTACATTGCCGAGCTTGAGGAGAAGATGAAGGAGATCGGTGTTGGAAAAATAGCCACTATCAGCGGACGTTACTACGCTATGGACCGTGATAACAGATGGGACAGAATCGAGAAGGCCTACAGAGCTCTCACAAAGGGCGAGGGAAATGAAGCCGCTTCCGCTAAGGAGGCTATCGAGGCTTCATACGCAGCTGACAAGACTGATGAGTTCGTTATCCCTTGTGTAATCAAGGAGAACGGAAAGCCTGTAGCAACAGTTCAGGATGGAGACAGCGTTATCTTCTTTAACTTCCGTCCGGACAGAGCCCGTGAGATGACAAGGGTTTTCTGCGCTGACGAGTTCGACGGCTTCGACAGAGGCGAGAGAGTAAAGACAGATTATGTCTGCTTCGTTCAGTATGATGACACTATTCCAAATACAAAGATCGCTTTCAAGAAGGAAGAGCTTTCAAATACCTTCGGTCAGTTCCTTGCTGACCACGGTATGACTCAGGCCCGTATCGCTGAGACTGAGAAGTACGCTCATGTAACCTTCTTCTTCAACGGTGGAGTTGAGGAGCCAAACAAGGGTGAGGACAGGATCCTCGTAAAGAGCCCTAAGGTCGCTACCTATGATCTCCAGCCTGAGATGAGCGCTCCGGAGGTCTGCGACAAGCTCTGCGCAGCGATAAGAAGCGGTGACTACGATGTCATAATCATCAACTTTGCAAATCCTGATATGGTCGGCCACACAGGAGTCCTTCCGGCAGCCATTAAGGCAGTCGAGACTGTGGATACCTGCGTTGGAAAGGCTGTAGAAGCTTTAAAGGAGATGGACGGCGTTATGTTCATCTGCGCTGACCACGGAAACTGCGAGCAGGAGATTAACTACGAGACAGGTGAGCCGCTTACAAGCCATACTACAAACCCTGTTCCGTTCATCCTTGTAAATGCAGATCCTTCATATGGACTTCGTGAGGGTGGAAAGCTCTGCGATATTGTTCCTACTCTTATAGAGCTTATGGGAATGGAAAAGCCAAAGGAAATGACAGGAGAGTCTCTCCTTATAAAGAAATAATAAAAAGGCAGTACGTAAACGAAAAGTACAGAAAGGAAAAAGAATGAAAGAGTACAAGCCGGTAAAGGAAGGAAAAGTAAGAGAGGTTTACGATGATGGCGATTCCATCATCATGGTTGCAACTGACCGTATCAGTGCCTTTGATGTAATCCTTAAGAACAAGGTTACAGATAAGGGCCGTGTCCTTACACAGATGTCAAGGTTCTGGTTCGACTATACAAAGGACATCATTCCTAACCACATGATCTCATGCGACGTAAAGGATATGCCTGAATTTTTCCAGAATGATGAGTTCGCAGGACGCAGCATGAAGGTTAAGAAGCTTGACATGCTCCCTATCGAGTGCATCGTAAGAGGCTACATCACCGGAAGCGGTTGGGAGTCCTATCAGAAGAACGGTACAGTCTGCGGAATCAAGCTTCCTTCTGGACTTGTAGAGTCAGACAAGCTTCCTGAGCCTATCTATACTCCGACCACAAAGGCTGACCTTGGTGACCATGATGAGCACATCACCTTCGAGGAGTCGGTTGATATAATCGAAAAGCTTCATCCTGGAAAGGGACGCGAGTACGCTGAGATCCTTCGTGATGATACAATCGCTCTCTATAAGAAGTGTGCTGACTATGCTCTGACAAAGGGTATAATCATCGCTGATACAAAGTTCGAGTTCGGTCTCGATGAGAATGGAAACGTTGTTCTTGGTGATGAGATGCTTACTCCGGATTCTTCAAGATTCTGGCCAGCAGAGGGCTATAAGCCAGGTCAGGGACAGCCTTCCTTCGATAAGCAGTTCGTACGTGACTGGTTAAAGGCTAATCCGGACAGTAATTATGACCTTCCACAGGACGTAATCGACAAGACGATCGACAAATACAAGGAAGCCTACAAGCTTCTTACCGGCAAGGATCTTTCATGGTAGTTTTTGGGTGACACTCTGATCAGTTTACTCTTAGCTTCATATGAAAGGTTTATATGGAAAAGTATTTAAAGAACAGTTCTGATGACAGGCTTCATGAAGAGTGTGGTGTCTTCGGTATCTATGACATGGATGGCGAGGATGTAGCAGGCACTATCTACTATGGGCTTTTTGCCCTCCAGCACAGAGGGCAGGAGAGTGCCGGAATTGCTGTATCAGATACTAACGGACCTAAGAATAATGTAAGTGTCATCAAGGACATGGGCCTTGTAAATGAGGTTTTCTCAAAGGATAACCTCGCTTCACTTCACGGTGATATCGGTGTAGGTCATGTCAGGTACTCTACAGCAGGAGAGTCCACAAGAGAAAACGCCCAGCCGATGGTAATAAACTATGTCAAGGGAACCCTCGGCTTAGCGCATAACGGCAACCTTATCAATGCGAATGAATTGAGAAAGTATCTGTCGCAGACAGGGGCTATTTTTCAATCGACCATTGATACAGAGCCTATCGCGTACTTAATAGCCCGTGAGAGGCTTAATACCTCTTCTGTAGAGCAGGCTGTAAACAACGCCTGTGAAAAATTAAAAGGTGCGTTTTCACTTGTGGTAATGAGCCCGAGAAAGCTTATTGCTGCAAGGGATCCTCACGGCTTTAAGCCGCTTGTAATAGGAAAACGCGGGAAGAGCTATATCTTCACCTCTGAGACCGCGGCACTCGATACTATTGGTGCTGAGTTCGTCCGTGATGTCCGCCCTGGAGAGACAGTCTGGGTTACACCGGACGGAGAGCTCCACAGCGATATGTCACGAGCTATCCCTGAGGAAAAGCAGGCCAGATGTATTTTTGAGTATATCTACTTCGCAAGGCTCGACAGCTATATCGATGGCAGGTCGGTATATGATGCAAGGATCAAGGCAGGCAGGTTCCTGGCTCAGGATTCGCCGGTTGATGCTGACATCGTTGTCGGTGTCCCTGAATCCGGAAATGCTGCAGCTATGGGTTATGCCCTTGAGTCTGGTATTCCTTACGGCACAGCGTTCGTAAAAAACAGCTACGTAGGAAGAACCTTCATCAAGCCAGGACAGAAGAGCAGAGAGTCCTCAGTCCGCGTAAAGCTTAATGTCCTTCGTGAGGCAGTAAAGGGAAAAAGAGTCATCATGATAGATGATTCTATTGTCCGTGGAACGACTTCTGATCGGATAGTCGGAATGCTTAAGGAGGCAGGTGCTACAGAGGTTCATGTGAGGATTTCTTCGCCTCCGTTCCTGTGGCCATGCTATTTCGGAACAGATATCCCTGTAAGGGAGCAGCTTATCGCATACAACCATTCAATTGAGGAAATCAGGGAAATAATCGGAGCCGACTCTCTTGCATACCTGTCGATTGACAGGCTCCGTGAGATGGTAGACGATTTTTCTATCTGCGATGGATGTTTTACAGGAAAGTACCCGATAGAGCCGCCGAAGGATGATATTCGTGGAAGTTATGAGAAATAGTATATAGGGGATAGGACTTAGGGGATAGGGAATGCCTGGTTTATAACCCTAACCCCTATCCCCTAAATCCTGCTTTTAACACAAGGAGACTAAACAACTATGGGAACAGATGCATATATTAGTCCTTTAAGCGAGAGATACGCAAGCAAGGAGATGCAGTATATTTTTTCAGAGGATAAGAAATTCTCTACCTGGAGAAAGCTCTGGGTTGCTCTCGCTGAGACTGAGATGGAGCTTGGCCTTTCTGAGAATGGCAAGCCGGTAATCACTCAGGACATGATCGACGAGATGAAGGAGCATATCTACGATATAAACTACGATGTCGCAAGAGCTCGTGAAAAGGTAGTCCGTCACGACGTTATGAGCCATGTCTATGCTTATGGCAAGCAGTGCCCGAAGGCAGCAGGCATTATCCACCTCGGCGCTACAAGCTGCTATGTAGGTGATAACACCGATGTCATCATCATGCGTGAAGGACTTCAGCTTGTCAGAAAAAAGGTCTTAAACGTAATAAACGAGCTCGCGAAGTTCGCTGATAAGTATAAGGACCTTCCGACACTTGCATTTACTCATTTCCAGCCTGCTCAGCCTACCACTGTTGGTAAGCGTGCCACCCTCTGGTGCAACGAGTTCATGCAGGATCTTGAGGATATCGACTACGTGATCTCTACTATGAAGCTCTTGGGATCAAAGGGTACTACTGGTACTCAGGCCAGCTTCCTCGAGCTCTTCAACGGCGATGATGAGACAATCGATAAAATCGATCCGATGATCGCAAAGAAAATGGGCTTTAAGGAGTGCGTTCCTGTTTCTGGTCAGACCTATTCGAGAAAGCTCGATACAAGAGTTTTAAATGTCCTCGCAGGTGTTGCAGCTTCAGCTCATAAGATGAGCAACGACATCAGACTCTTACAGCACTTAAAGGAAGTCGAGGAGCCGTTCGAGAAGAACCAGATTGGCTCTTCCGCTATGGCTTACAAGAGAAACCCTATGAGAAGTGAGCGTATCGCCTCTCTTTCGAGATATATAATGATCGATGCCCTTAATCCGGCTATCACCTCAGCTACGCAGTGGTTTGAGAGAACCCTTGATGATTCTGCTAACAAGCGTCTCTCAGTTGCTGAGGGTTTCCTTGCTACAGACGGTGTCCTAGACCTCTGTCTCAATGTCGTAGACGGCCTTGTGGTT
>ONBW01000009.1:0-57981 GCA_900316165.1 uncultured Lachnospiraceae bacterium
GCCAGGAATAGACATAACCCTGTTTCTCTGATATTTCTCAAGTTTGGATAAGCTCAGTCTGAGCCGATTTTGTTAATATGATTTACTGTGAATGGTAACGACCTTCAATTTTCACCTACGATTTATGGTACTGAATTCTCCATTTGACTGTCAGGAGACTTTAGTCTGCTTTTTTACCTCTTTTTTGATATCGTCTACGACATCTGAAAGCTTGAATTTCTTTAAGTCATCCTCAAAATCCTTCTGTGCCTCGGCAAGCTTGTCGTCGAGGGCAGTGTGGATATTCCGGCCGACAGGGCAGGCCGGGTTTGGATTATCGTGAAAATTAAACAGCTGGTCCTTATTTTTCTCGACAGCCTCATAGACATCGTAGAAGCTGATCTCATCGAGTGGTTTTTTGATGACTATTCCGCCAGGTCCACGCTTGGTCTCGATTATGCCGGCCGCGGCAAGGTCAGACATGATATTCCTGATGATGACAGGATTGCTGCCGATGCTCGATGCCAAAAGGTCGCTGGTAACCTTTGTATCTCCGCCGAAATAATGAGCTGCCGCGATTATATGAATAGCAATAGTAAATTTCGTTGAAATCTGCATACTTTTCACTCCTTTTTTAATTTATTGTAATATAAAACATTTCATCCGTTTTGTCAAGAAAGATTCACCTCTTGTCTCATCACTATATCCGCAGGCAACAGGAAATTTTTTATTTGTGCAGGTTCTTATGTATTTTTCTTTAGAAAAATTTAATTGCATAATCCAAAAATAGGTCTAAGATTTTATTTATGAGTGAAAATAACAAAAGAGCCGTGGATATGCTCCACGGCGGTATTTTTAAAAAACTGCTGTACATCACGATTCCTATTTTTCTGATGAGTACGCTTCAGCAGCTGTTTAACGCGTCAGATACGGCGATAGTCGGTAATTTTTCCTCGTCTGAAGCGATGGCGGCGGTTGGCAGCAACGCTCCGGTCATCAACAT
This sequence comes from uncultured Lachnospiraceae bacterium, assembly GCA_900316165.1. Lineage (GTDB taxonomy): Bacteria > Bacillota > Clostridia > Lachnospirales > Lachnospiraceae > Weimeria. Next base: position 983 of record ONBW01000009.1, read on the forward strand.
GATAGTGACTTTCTTCACCGGGCTTTCAATCGGCAGCAATGTCATGCTTTCTCACTTTATAGGCAGGAACGAAGAGGAAAAAGTAAACGATGCCCTGCACACCAGCTTTTCAGTCGCGCTGATCAGTGGCTTTATCATGCTCTTCTTAGGACAGGTTATTGCCGTTCCAATCCTTAAGCTTTTAAATACACCTTCACATATCCTTCCGATGGCGCAGATGTATCTGAGGATTTATTTTCTCGGGATGCCGTTTCTGATGATCTACGATTTCGGCTCGGCTGTACTTAGATCGATTGGAGATACCAGAAGACCGCTCTATTTTCTGATTGCAGCCGGCGTTTTAAATGTGCTGTTAAACCTTTTCTTTGTAATAGTGCTTGGAAGAAATGCCGACGGTGTCGCCTATGCCACTACGATTTCTAATGGTGTGAGCGCGTTCCTTACTCTCCGCACGCTGATACGTGAGAAGGGTATGCTTCACCTCGATTTCCGCAAGCTTTCATTCAAATGGAAGTACATCAGGAGAATCCTCTGGATCGGAGCTCCGGCGGGACTTCAGGGTATGATATTTTCGATTTCAAACGTTGTGATTCAGGCTGCGATAAATCTCTTCGGTTCTGATTGCGTTGCCGGAAACTCAGCTGCACTTAATATCGAGTACATCTGTTACTTTATGGTAAATGCTACCTGCCAGGCTCTGATGACCTTTGTCAGTCAGAATTATGCGGCAGGAAATTACGACAGGTGCAAACGAACCACATATATCGCGTTTGCCTCGGCAATCGGCTTTACAGCAATTCTCAGTGTAGCGACTTACCTGCTGAGATTCCCTATCATATCGCTTTTTACACACGATCCGAATGTCATGAAGTACGCGATGATAAGAATGCTTTGGATCGCGCTCTTGGAGCCAATGACTGCGCTATATGAGGTACCAGGCGCATCACTCCGCGGAATTGGCTATTCATTTGTTCCGACGATTATTACAATGCTTGGCTGCTGCGGTCTGCGTCTTTTGTACATTCACGCAATGCTGCACCAGTTTACGGCGTTCTATCAGGTTGTTATGATTTATCCAATCAGTTGGGCCATCACTGGTGCTGCGATGATTATTCTGTATTTTATCGTAACGAAGCACGTATACCGGAAAAGAGAAAACAATTGAAATAGTTATGAGGCCTGCTGGCGGATATTTAGGGTATCCGTCTGCTCTACCATCTCAAGAAAATACTGATGCACTGCGGTATTTCCTGAGATTTCCGGATGAAACGAGATTGCCAGCTGATTCTTATAGCGGGCAGCGACTATTTGTCCATCGACCTCGGCCAGGATTTCAGTGCCATCTTCTACAGAGGAGATATAAGGCGCGCGGATAAAACACATCGGGATTTCGCCGATGCCCTTGAAGTCTGCGGTCGTATCAAAGCTCCCCAACTGTCTGCCGTAGGCATTTCTTTTTACATACATTGGCATGGTAGCTAAGTAGGTGGAAGACTTGCCGTCTATTCTTTCAGCTAAAAGTATCTCCCCGGCGCAGGTTCCAAAGACTGGCAGGCCGTTATTTATCAGGCCCTTGAGCGGCTCTAAAATCCCCAGATCCTTTAGAAGCTTTCCGCAGGTCGTGCTCTCGCCGCCCGGAAGGACGATGGCATCAATGCCAGCTAAGTCCTTTTTCTGGCGGATTTCTGTGGTTTCGGCACCGAGAGAGGATAGCATTTTTTCATGCTCGATAAAAGCGCCCTGAAGCGCAAGAACTCCAATTTTCATTTTATTTGCCTCTTTCTTCCATGATAGTCTGAATCTCATCGGCGTTGATTCCGACCATTGCCTCACCGAGGTTCTCTGAGAGCTTTGCGAGCATATCAGGATCCTTGTAGTTGGTCACGGCCTTTACGATTGCGTCAGCTCTCTTTTCAGGGTCTCCGGATTTGAAGATTCCGCTTCCGACGAAGACGCCCTCAGCGCCTAATTCCATCATAAGGGCAGCGTCTGCAGGAGTAGCAACACCGCCGGCGGCGAAGTTTACGACTGGAAGCTTTCCGTTGTCGTGGACTGACTTTACGAGGTCGTAAGGTACCTGAAGCTCCTTGGCTGCCTCAAAAAGCTCGTCATCGCGGAGGGCAGTGAGCTCGTGAATTTGTCGGTTTATTTTTCTCATATGGCGGACTGCCTGAACTACATCCCCTGTACCCGGCTCTCCCTTGGTGCGGATCATCGCTGCTCCCTCGGCAATTCTCCTTAAGGCCTCTCCCAAATCTCTCGCTCCGCAGACAAACGGTACCTTGAACTGAGTCTTGTCTATGTGATAGACGTCGTCAGCAGGGGAGAGAACTTCTGACTCATCGATGTAGTCGATTTCAATCGCCTGCAGAATCTGCGCCTCGGTGATGTGTCCGATTCGGCATTTAGCCATGACAGGGATGGAAACGGCGTTCTGGATTCCTTTTATCATAGCAGGGTCACTCATCCTCGATACTCCGCCGGCTGCCCTGATGTCTGCCGGTATCCTTTCAAGTGCCATGACGGCGCAGGCACCTGCGGCCTCGGCTATTTTGGCCTGTTCTGGGTTTGTGACGTCCATGATGACGCCGCCCTTAAGCATTTGCGCGAGTCCACGGTTTAACTGAATTCTGTCCTGTTTTGTTTCAGCCATAAAATCCTCCTTAATCCAACTGGTATGTAAACTTTTATCAATTCGTTGCTAAACGTTATACCAAAACACTGACTATTAAGAAATACTCAGTTTAAGAAAAAATAATATGACCAGATAATTTGACGGCGGAGATAGAAGGTATTATAATCGTGGCTGACAGCTTATTTTTCAAGTGAATGCATGATTTTTAGAAAAGTTTGGACTGGTGAATTATTGCATGCCATCAGTTCCGATAGAAAGGATTTCAGATGGAAATAGACAGCTCAGTATATGTAGCGCCGGGCGCTTTTATCAGTGACGTGGTAACTCTTAAGAAAAATGTCTCGGTTTTCCCAAATGCCGTAGTCCGCGGAGATGAAGGGGCTATTTTTGTGGATCAGGGTACGAATATTCAGGACTGCGCTGTCCTGCACTGTGGAAACGGATTTACTGTGCATGTAGGAAAGGGCGTAACTATCGGGCATTCTGCGATAGTGCATGGCTCAACAGTTGGAGACAATTCTCTGATCGGGATGGGAGCAATCCTCCTCAATGGAGCGAAGGTCGGAAAGGACTGCATTATCGGAGCCGGCTCGCTCGTGACTGGAAAAATGGAGATACCGGATGGATACATGGCTTTCGGAAATCCCTGCCGCCTGATCCGTCCGATGACACCGGAAGAGATCGAGAGCAACCGTAAGAACGCAAGGCTCTACGTGCAGCTTGCACAAAGCAAGACAGATAACAGGATTTCGGAATTTATCTAAATCGTGAAATAAAGAGGGCCCACGCAAATCGCGTGGGCTCTTGCTTTTAGAAATATTCTTTCGGTCATTCAGATGACATAAAACCAGGCATCTGAAGTTTCCAGGTCATTCTTCTCTATGATGCTTCCGTTCTTGTCCTTCATGACGAGCTGCTGGTTCTTTATCGTAACACGGGTGCCTGCTGGAATCGACTTCGTGATGAAGGCGTTTGATCCGATTACCGAGCCCTCACCTATTACGGTTTCTCCGCCAAGAATTGAGGCACCGGAATAGATAGTAACGTTATCCTTTATGGTCGGGTGACGCTTGATTCCGTGAAGCGCCTGGCCGGCTGCGGTAGAGAGCGCACCAAGAGTGACACCCTGGTAGACCTTTACATGGTCACCGATTATTGTTGTGGAACCAACTACGACACCGGTTCCGTGGTCCATGCAGAAGTATCTGCCAATCGTAGCGCCCGGATGGATATCAATTCCTGTAATAGAGTGTGCGTACTCAGTCATCATACGGGGAATCAGAGGTACGTTCAACAGGAAAAGTCCGTGTGCGAGACGGTTTATAGTCGTGGCCTTGATTCCAGGATAGGAGAGGATTATATCATCGAGACTTGAGGCAGCCGGATCGCCATCAAAGGTGGCGGTAAGGTCGCTCTCCACATAGTCTCTTATCTCAGGCAGCCTGTTTAAAAAGGTAAGTGCCAGGCAGTAGGCCTGTTCCTTGAACTTCGCAGACTCTTCAGGGGATAGAGCAGCCTCTTCTCCAGCATCAGCACGTTTCGTTATCTCATCATAGCAGAGCACGATCTCTATCTGTCCGCTCAGATTGTAGAGGACGTCCTCAATAAGTACAGTAAGGTTTCCACGGAGGTTGTAGCTCTTGTACACCTGATCCCTGTAGTATCCCGGGAAGACAAGCCTTAAGAGCTTATTTGTGATCAGGACGACCTTATCGCGGTCAGGTTGGTTGAATACAGCCATTTTGTCGATGTCACGTCCTTTTCCATAATCTGATAACAGCTTTGCGACAAGCTGATTTACTTCTTCATTTTCTAATTCGCCCATTAAATTACCAATCCTTTTACAGAAAAATATTTATCCCATTATAGGACAGTGGACTAAAAAAAACAATTATCACTCAATGAAAAAACTTTACAAATCACCCAAAAAGGGGTAACCTATTTGGCGGATGGTATTCGAAAGAAACTGTACCCGCGTTGACCAAATGTTCCGAAATTACTTCGGGCAGCTGACTTTTAGATAAAAGCAGTGAGCACAGATGAAGGTAATGGAACTTAAACAGGCTCTTCAGGTGCCGGAAAGATTGGTACCTCAATTGGCGTTTATTTTTCCGGGAAAAATAAACGATACAGCCACACAAAAGGTCGTGCAAAGACGCTGTCAGAAAAGGACAGTGCATCAGTTTATATGAGATCAGAGGATACCGCCCATGTGAGCGGTATCTTTTTTTCATCTGGCCAAAAGGCTGCTGATGATTTCCATCCAAACTTTTATAATTGAGCAGGCTCTGAATGGAGCAGAGAAATGGAGGGACTATCATGGCACTTTTGAAGCGGTCTGTTGGTTCAGACAAGCGCCAAAAAGCTCTTTGTGCTTATAAGCCAAGGGATGGAGGCACAGGGTATCGGATGCGCCAGAGAAGCGGTATTTTTTAAAGAATACAGGACTGGCAGAAAATTAATGGTAACTAAAAAAATTATTGCAATCGAAAAACAAAAACATTAGAATATGAATCAGAATATTAAAAAAAATACACTTGACTTAGTACTTACAGCACTTTTTACAGCTATCATTATTATCATGGCGTTTACCCCGCTTGGGTACATCCCGCTTGGAGTCATAAATGCCACGATAATCCACATCCCTGTAATCCTTGGAGCTATTTTCCTTGGACCTAAGAGGGGCGCGTTTTTAGGATTTATTTTCGGACTTACGAGCTTTATCAAGAATACAGTGACGCCGGCTACGGTCAGCGCCTTCGTATTTTCACCGGTGCTCGCAGCATCGCAGTTCGGACCGAGCGGAGCTATAAAGAGTGCGTTTATCTGCTTTGTACCGAGGATTCTTGTGGGAGTATTCCCATACCTTATTTACCTGCTGATCAGGAAGCTGTCAACAGGAAACAACGCAAAGGTAAAGATTGCAGTCATGGATGCGATTATAAGCATCATAGCGTTTGCAGGACTTACACAGCTCCTTAAAAAGCAGATGTCTAGCGGATCGACAGTGCTTGCAGTAGTTATAGCAGCGGTTATTTTTGCAGTGCTTCTTATCGTCTCTGTAAAAAATGACACGAACGTCACAGCATACGCCTATGCTGGACTTACAGGAGCGCTTACGAATACTCTTATAGTTATGCCGTCCATCTATCTGCTCTATCATGACGCATACGCAGCTGCCACAAATGTCGCGCAGGATGCGCTCTTAGGCGTTATCATCGGAGTAATAGGATTTAATGGAGTAATAGAGGCAGTGCTTGCAGCCGTTATAGTAGCGGCCGTTTCAGGCGCCCTGGTACATATCATACCTACATACGCGAACAGAAAGTGATCATCCATACCTTTTGACAGAGGAGGAACATTATGCAGCAGATTCTTGAGAAAAATGAAACCTGTACATACAGTGAAATCGACCACAGAGTTATAAAGGATGACTCAGGAGATTACTACTGCAGAGCTGCTGACGATGTTCTTTTGGATACTATATCGTTCTGCAATGACTGTCCTTTAAGAAACGGCGATTTTCCTTCGAATTACTGCAGATATTTCGACCTGTCAGCTCCTAAGGACAGGTGGAGAGAGATGAATCCGACACCAGAGATGGAAAAGGAGAGGATTGACCATCTGATGGCAGCAGGCATCAGCAGTGAGTTCCCTGAGTATGTCGAAGAGGATGGCTCTGCAGATGAGCTTCTTATAGAGAAGGCTATCAGGTTTGCAGCCAAGGCTCACAGAGGGGCCACAAGAAAAGGCAATAATATCCCATATATCGTTCATCCGATGGAGACCATGGGTCTTGTTTCAAAAATGACCGATGACGTCGATGTGATATGTGCAGCTGCACTTCACGATGTGATAGAGGATACTGCCTGTACAAAGGAGATGCTCGAGGAAAATTTCGGAGAGCGGATCACAGAGCTAGTGCTCTCAGAATCTGAAAACAAGCGCGAGGGACAGCCAAAGGAAGATACCTGGCGCATCAGAAAAGAAGAGAACCTAAGGCATGTAAAGGATGCTCCGATAGAGTCGAAGATGATAATGCTTGCCGATAAGGTCAGCAACATGCGCTCGACCATCAGGGACTTCCGTGAAAACGGCTCAGGCATCTGGGAGAAGTTCAACATGAAGGACGAGGCGCAGCAGGCCTGGTACTATAAGAGCGTTGCCCGTGTCTTAAATGAGCTTAATTACCTCCCTGCCTATCAGGAATATGTCTACATGCTCGAGGAGGTTTTCGAGGGTGTAGATACACCTCCTCTTATCGAGTAATACGATGATACATCCGGACCCCGCAGATTTTGCGGGGTTCGTTTTATTTTTTACATAAAAAAAGCTTGAAATATGATTCAGGATAATTTATACTTAAAAAGTCGGTGAGAGTTCAAAAGAGGACAGTGTATTAATGAGTTCATCAATTGGAAGAATCGGGAGAGTTGGAAGCGTTTCAGTTTCCCCAGTCAGTCAGAGAAGTTTTGCTTATCAGGTAGGAAATACCTCAAGTGTATCGAAGGCTTACACAGAGCGTATCTCAGGTATTGATCCTGCATCTCAGGTAGATCCTGTAGACCCTGTTAAGTATGCGACAGCTGCCAGAGGGAAGGCACAGGCTTCGAAGGAAGCAAACGCGGGTTATAACGATTTAGCAGAAACATTCGAGACGGGCGGCTATACCAGATCCGGGGGAGCATATGAATACTCTGTGGTCGGAAAGAACTACGACGAATTTGTATAAGGAGACACAAGGCTGCGGGTTTTGACCGCAGCCTTTTTTATCATATGAATTATGAATTGATGGCACCCTGCCATTTCGGGCTGGAAACGGTGCTTAAACGGGAAATCTATGACTTAGGCTATGAGATCACGAAGGTCGAGGACGGTCACGTATTCTTTGAGGCGGACGAGGACGGAATCGTAACCTCAAATCTCTGCCTGCGTACAGCGGAGAGAGTTCTTCTGGTCGTTGGCCGTTTCAGTGCAAAGACCTATGAGGAGTTTTTCCAGGGGATGAAGAGCATTCCATGGGAGAAGTACCTGCCAAAGGATGCGAAGTTCTGGGTCACTAAGGCTACCTCTGTAAAAAGTAAACTCTTCTCTGTTACAGACCTGCAGAGAGTCGGAAAGAAAGCCATGGTAAAAAGGCTTTCGGATATTTTTGGAATAGAGCATTTCCCTGAGAGCGGAAGCGACTACCCGGTAAGAATCTTTATCTACCACGATGAGGTTACTGTGACTCTCGACACCTCAGGTGACGCTCTGCACAAGAGAGGCTACCGTAAGGAGACCGGAAAGGCTCCGATCTCTGAGACGATAGCAGCGGCACTTATTATGCTCACTCCATGGAAGGCTGACAGGATTCTTGCTGATCCGTTCTGCGGCAGCGGGACCATCCCTATTGAGGCAGCACTTATCGCCGCGAATATCGCACCGGGACTTTACAGGCATTTTGCCGCGGAGGGCTGGACGAACCTGATAGATAAGAAGCTTTGGGCCGATGAGAAAAAATGGCTCCGTGAGGCTGTAGATACCGATGTTAAGACACAGATCTTCGGCTCGGATATAGATCCTGATATGATCCGTATCGCAAACGAGAACGCGGCGAGAGCCGGAGTAAAGCAGCTTATCAGCTTTAAGAGGTTAGACGCCGGTGACTTCAGGATGAAAAGCCCTTATGGGTTTATGATAACGAACCCTCCATACGGAGAGAGGCTCTCTGATAAGGAAGAGCTTCCGGAGCTTTATAAGAAGCTCAACAGATCGTACAGAAATCTGGACAAGTGGTCACTCTATGTGATAACGGCCTGGGAGGACGCTACCAAGTTCCTCGGTGGAAAGCCGGACAAAAACAGAAAGATTTATAACGGAATGCTAAAGACCTATTACTATCAGTACATGGGCCCGAAGCCGAAAAAGGGAGAGATAGATGGGAAGGACTGAAAAGACGGCGGTCCGCCTGACTGCAATTTTCTTAATTGTTTTTTCTTTAGCGGGAATCCTCATTCTCTGGACCAGGCAGGGTACAGGAGTTATGGCACGCCAGCGTGTTGCTGAAAAGAGCGGTTCGCTGATGGACTATCTGAAGGAGACAGATCAGAAGACTGAGGCAGTGCAGAAGCTTCATTCACTCCGCCTGGTGCTGCCAGTTCGACACAGTGCTGATTCGATAAGTATTCGCAGTCAGAACCTGTTCACGGAGTACACGATCACAATCCCTGATATCACAGCCTCGTACTTCACGGAATATCCTGTATCTGGAAATGGTCAGGGCATAAATGACCTGACATATGAGATGGACGGGGACAAGGGAGTGCTTACTCTTACAACGAACCAGTCACTTTTCCTCGAGGAGTCCGTATCCGGTTCCTATGTGTTCTTTGATTTCAAGGACATAAGAGACTACTTCGACAAGGTTGTGGTAATCGATGCCGGACATGGCGGAAACGACAATGGCTGTATGGCCGACGGAGTATATGAGAAGGATCTGACGCTTGAAATAGTAAAAAAATTTAAGCAGTTGACTGATCAAAATGCCGTTACAGAAGTTAAAGAATATGGAAATACTTTAACGTCAATGCAGATAGCCGGAGTTGGGAAGGTTGGATTTTTCTACACCAGACTTTCGGATAAAAAAGTATACCTGCGGCCTAGAAGAGAGATGGCAGAAAAGCTCGGAGCCGACCTGTTCTTATCCGTCCATATCAATTCGACATCTTCTGGAAGAGAGTCATCGATAAACGGAGGCCAGGTACTCTACAAGGCATCTGATAAGACAGGTGAGTCGAAGAAGTTTGCTGATATCGTTATGAATCAGATGGCTGAAAAGCTTGGCTGCCGAAAGAGAGGTGCTATCGCCGGAGATAATATCTATATCGTGCGTACTGCGAAAATGCCGGTAGCTCTTGCGGAGATTGGCTTTATCACGAATAAGACTGAGAGAGAAAAGCTTTTATCAGATGATTATCAGGAGAAGACTGCACAGGCACTTCTTGATGCTATTACTGAATATTTGGGATAAGGAGAAAATATGCGTATTATTTTTGCAACAGGAAATAAAAATAAAGTAAGAGAGTGCCACGAGATTTTAAGCGATGTGGCTGATGAAATAATTTCGATGAAGGAAGCCGGACTTGACCCTGAGATAGTAGAGGACGGAAAGACCTTTGAAGAGAATGCGATGATAAAGGCAAAGACGGTTCATGACCTGGCAAAGGATGCTGTTGTAATCGCCGATGACTCCGGACTCTGTGTTGACGCCTTAAATGGAGAACCTGGAATCTACTCTGCCAGATATTTGGGTGAGGACACTTCCTATGATATCAAGAATGCGAAGATTCTCGAAAGACTTAAAGGTGTTCCGAAGGAGAAGCGCACAGCGAGATTCGTCTGCGCCATGGCCGCAGTTCTTCCAGACGAAACCTCTTTTACAAGGACAGGAGTTATGGAGGGTTACATAGGAGACCATGCTGAAGGAGAGAACGGATTTGGCTACGATCCGATATTTTTCGTAGAGCCACAGAACTGCTCGACAGCAGTGCTTTCTCCGGATGACAAGAATGCGATCTCACACAGGGGAAAGGCTATGAGGGCTATGGCGGAGGAGCTTAAGAAAAGACTTGGAAAGGATAAAAAATGACCGTTCTTGTAGTAAGCGATTCACACGGCAGAAATGATAACCTCGAGCGCGCAATCCTTCAGGTGAGGCCAGACATCATTTACCATTTAGGTGACGCGCAGGGCTATGAAAACGAGCTTCGAACAGGCTGCGGCTGTCCGCTTTTCTACGTCAGAGGAAACTGCGACTGGGGAAGCGACGCGCCTGTGTATCAGGTCACCAAGCTGGGCAATCATCGTATATTTTTAACACATGGAGACAGATATGGCGTCAAGTATTCGAATGCAGAGCTTATCACTGCGGCAGAAGAACACAACTGTGATGTGGCTATCTACGGACACACGCACTGGCCTGAGCTGGTGAAGGCTGACGGCATAACTATTTTAAACCCTGGATCGATTTCCCTGCCGCGTCAGCCGGGGCGGATTCCTACATTTGCGACCATAGATGTGGACAAAAACGGAGAGCTTCATTTTACAATAAATGAGATGAAACCTTGACAATAAATGCGATAGCACATAAAATAGTTTTTCAAGGCGTTTTGTCTTAAATGGAATAAGAAAGGATTGATTCCCAAAATGAAAACAATCTACGACAGTGTAAACACTGACATGGACTTCGTCGGACGTGAGCACAGCGTCGAGGAGTTCTGGAGAAATGAGAACATCTTCGAGAAATCAGAAGAAGAGAATAAAGGCAAGGGTGAGACCTACACCTTCTATGACGGACCTCCGACAGCAAACGGAAAGCCTCATATAGGACACGTTCTTACCCGTGTCATTAAGGATATGATCCCTAGATACCAGACCATGAAGGGCAAGTATGTCCCAAGAAAGGCCGGCTGGGATACTCACGGACTTCCTGTAGAGCTTGAGGTCGAGAAGGAGCTCGGACTCAACGGAAAGGACCAGATAGAGAAGTACGGCATGGAGCCGTTCATCAAGAAATGCCGTGAGAGTGTTTGGAAATACAAGGGCATGTGGGAGAAATTCTCTGACCAGGTTGGTTTCTGGGCAGACATGAAGAATCCGTACATCACCTATGACAATAATTTCATCGAGTCCGAGTGGTGGGCCTTAAAGGAAATCTGGAACAAGGGCCTTCTCTACAAGGGCTTTAAGGTCGTACCTTACTGCCCTCGCTGCGGAACCCCGCTTTCAGCACAGGAGGTCGCACAGGGCTATAAGACAGTCAAGGAGCGTTCAGCTATAGTCCGTTTCAAGGCTAAGGGTGAGGACGCTTACTTCCTCGCATGGACGACTACCCCATGGACACTTCCTTCAAACGTTGCTCTCTGCGTTAACCCGGAGGAGACTTATCTTAAAGTAAAGGCCTGCGACGGATACACATATTACATTGCAGAGGCTCTTGCAGACAAGGTCTTAGGCCAGCTGCTTTCTAAGGATGAGTTCAAGGAGGCAATGGGTGGAAAGGCCTATGAGGTTCTAGAGACTTATAAGGGTAAGGACCTTGAATACAGAGAGTACGAGCCGCTTTACGAGTGTGCAGGTCAGGCCGCAGCAAAGCAGCACAAGAAGGCACATTTCGTTACCTGTGACGATTACGTAACCATGACAGATGGTACAGGAATCGTTCATATCGCACCGGCCTTCGGTGAGGACGACAGCCGTATCGGAAGAGATTATGATCTTCCATTCGTACAGTTCGTAGATGACAAGGGTGACATGACAGATGACACTCCATTCGGCGGCCTGTTCGTAAAGAAGGCTGATCCTGAGGTGCTTAAGGATTTAAGCTCCAAGAAGCTTTTATTTGATGCTCCGAAGTTCGAGCATGACTATCCTCACTGCTGGAGATGTGATACTCCACTTATCTACTATGCCCGAGAGTCATGGTTTATCAAAATGACTGAGGTTAAGGATGAGCTTGTAGCAAATAACAAGACTGTAAACTGGATTCCTAAGTCAATTGGTGAAGGCCGTTTCGGCAACTGGCTTGAGAACGTTCAGGACTGGGGCGTTTCAAGAAACAGATACTGGGGTACTCCGATGCCTATCTGGGAGTGCGAGGACTGCGGTTACCAGGAGGCTATCGGCAGCAGGCAGGAGCTTGCTGACAGAAGCGGAAATCCTGAGTATAAGACAATCGAGCTTCACAGACCGTATATAGATCAGGTTACTATGAAGTGCCCTAAGTGCGGAAAGACCATGCACCGTATCCCAGAGGTTCTTGACTGCTGGTTCGATTCAGGAGCTATGCCTTTCGCACAGCATCACTATCCATTCGAGAATCAGGATGTATTCAAGCAGCAGTTCCCGGCAGAGTTCATCTCCGAGGCTGTCGATCAGACACGTGGATGGTTCTACTCACTTATGGCAGAGTCGACCTTACTTTTCCACTGTGCTCCATATAAGAACGTTATCGTTTTAGGACATGTTCAGGATAAGAACGGTCAGAAGATGTCAAAGAGTAAGGGCAACGCTGTAGACCCGTTCGAGGCACTTGACCAGTTCGGTGCAGACGCGATCAGATGGTATTTTTACATCAATTCAGCACCTTGGCTTCCGAACAAGTTCCACGAGGATGCCGTTAAGGAGGGCCAGAAGAAGTTCTTATCAACTCTATGGAACACCTACGCCTTCTATGTCCTCTATGCAAATATCGATGAGTTCGACCCGACGAAGTACAGCCTCGACTACGACTCACTTACTGTAATGGATAAGTGGATCCTCTCAAGACTTAACTCAACTGTAAAGGAAGTCGACTCAGACTTAGGCTCATACAAGATCCCTGAGGCCGCAAGAGCATTAGAGTCATTTGTAGATGAGCTTTCTAACTGGTATGTCCGCCGCTGCCGTGAGAGATTCTGGGCTAAGGGCATGGAACAGGATAAAATAAACGCATACGAGACTTTATACACCTGCCTCGTTACTATCTCAAAGACTGCTGCTCCGATGATCCCGTTCATGACTGAGGAGATTTATCAGAACATTGTAAGAAAAGTAGACGCTTCTGCACCTGAGTCAATCCACCTCTGCTCATTCCCTGAGGTAAATGAGAGCTTCATCGACTCCGACTTAGAGGATAAGATGGGCGAGCTCCTTAAGGTTGTAGTAGCCGGACGTGCCTGCAGAAACGCAAGTAATATCAAGAACAGACAGCCATTGGCTCAGATGTTTATAAAGGCTGATGAGAAGCTCGATAAGTTCTATACAGATATCATCGCAGACGAGCTCAATGTCAAGAAAGCAGAGTTCAAGGACGATATCTCAGACCTTACTACCTACACCTTCAAGCCTCAGCTTAAGACTGTAGGACCTAAGTACGGTAAGTTCTTAGGAAAGATCCAGGGCGCCTTAAAGGAGCTTGATGGAAATAAGGCCATGGCAGAGCTTAATGAGAACGGAGCTCTGAAGTTCCCTGAGATCGATTCAAGCATTGAGCTTACAAAGGACGATCTGCTTATCTCAGAGCAGGCAGAGCCAGGCTATGTGACAAACACTAACGGAAATGTCACAGTAGTCATGGATACGAACCTTACACCGGAGCTTCTTGAAGAGGGATTTGTAAGAGAGCTTATCTCAAAGATTCAGACTATGAGAAAAGAAGCTGGATTCGAGGTTATGGACCGTATCTCAGTCGGCTTTACCGGAAACGATAAGATCAAGGATATTTTTACAGCTAACAAGGAAACCATCAGCCACGAGGTCTTAGCAGACAGTATCGAGGAAGGTGAGCTTTCAGGTTATACAAAGGAGTGGAACATCAACGGAGAGAAGGTTTCACTTACTGTAAAGAAGAACTAAGGAAAAAGAAACTTCGCATCAGCCTGTTTTCAGGCGGGAGGGAATCATGAGTCATCTTAAGGATCTGGACAAGGACACTATCAAAGAAGAGATCAAGGAAAATGTTAAGCGCCTTTACCGTAAGGAGTTCAAGGAAGCTACAGAGAAGGAAATATTCCAGGCTGTTTCCTTAGTAGTAAAGGACGAGATTATCGACGACTGGCTGGCAACACAGAACGCAATGGAGGAGCAGGATCCAAAGACAGTTTATTACATGTCGATGGAATTTCTGATGGGCCGTGCGCTCGGAAACAACATGCTAAACCTCTGCGTCTATGATGAGTTCAAGCAGGCACTTGATGAGCTCGGACTTGATATAGTTTCGATAGAGGATCAGGAACCGGATCCGGCTCTTGGTAACGGAGGTCTCGGCAGACTTGCTGCCTGCTTCCTCGATTCACTCTCTACACTGGGTTATCCGGCTTATGGCTGCGGAATCCGTTACAGATACGGTATGTTCAAGCAGAAGATCGAGAACGGCTACCAGAAAGAGGTTCCGGATGACTGGCTTAAGGATAGCTATCCATTCGAGCTGAAGAGAAGTGAGTACACCTTCGAGGTAAAGTTCGGAGGCTATGTACGTTCTGAGACTGCTCCTGATGGAAATATCAAGTTCATCCAGGAGAATTACAACTCAGTTCTTGCTGTTCCTTATGATATGCCTATCGTAGGCTACAACAACCACGTAGTAAACTCCCTTATGATCTGGGATGCCCAGCCGAAGCAGGTATTTTCACTTGAGTCTTTCGACAAAGGTGACTATACAAAGGCTGTTGAGGATGAAAACCTTGCGAGATCTCTTGTAGAGGTTCTCTATCCTAACGATAACCATATCTCTGGTAAGGAGCTTAGACTTAAGCAGCAGTACTTCTTCGTATCTGCTTCTCTTCAGAGAGCCATCCAGAGATTCAAGAAGTATCATGATGATATTCACGACCTTCCTAAGAAGGTTGTCTTCCAGATGAATGATACCCATCCGACACTTACAGTTCCTGAGCTTATGAGACTTCTTATGGATGTCGAGGGCTTAGGCTGGGATGAGGCCTGGGATATCACGACTCACTGCGTAGCCTATACAAACCACACTATCATGACTGAGGCTCTTGAGAAGTGGCCTATCGAGATTTTCTCAAGACTCCTTCCACGTATCTACAATATCGTTGAAGAGATCAACCGCCGTTTCTGCCTTCAGATCCAGCAGAAATATCCTGGTGATCAGGGCAAAATAGACCGTATGGCCATTATCTACGATGGCCAGGTACGTATGGCTTACCTCGCTATCGCAGCTGCTTTCTCTGTAAACGGTGTTGCCAAGCTTCATACTGAGATCCTCAAGAAAGAGACCTTAAAGGATTTCTACGAGCTCTATCCTGAGAAGTTCAACAACAAGACAAACGGAATCACCCAGAGAAGATTCCTTCTTCATGGAAATCCGCTTCTTGCTTCATGGGTTACAGATAAGATCGGTGACGGCTGGATCACAGACCTCTCACAGATGAGCAGACTCAAGGTCTTTGTAGATGATGAGAAGGCTCAGCAGGAATTCAGAAGCATCAAGTATAAGAACAAGGTCCGCCTGGCCCGCTATATAAAGGAGCACAATGGAATCGATGTAGATCCTAACTCCATCTTCGATGTTCAGGTTAAGAGACTTCACGAGTATAAGAGACAGCTTCTTAATATCCTTCATGTGATGTATGAGTACAACCGTATCAAGGAGCACCCGGAGATGAAGGTTATTCCTAAGACATATATCTTCGGTGCAAAGGCAGCTGCCGGATACAAGATTGCCAAGCTTACTATTAAGCTTATCAACAATGTCGCAGCAGTAATAAATAACGACCGTTCCATCGGAAACAAGCTCAAGGTAGTTTTCATTGAGGACTACAAGGTATCAAATGCCGAGCTTATCTTTGCCGCAGCAGATGTCTCAGAGCAGATATCTACAGCTTCAAAGGAGGCTTCAGGTACTTCAAATATGAAGTTCATGATGAACGGAGCCATCACCATCGGTACCATGGACGGTGCTACTGTAGAAATGGTTGATGAGATGGGTAAAGAGAATGCGTTTATTTTTGGAATGAGCGCAGATGAAGTCATACAGCACGAGCAGAGAAGAGACTACAATCCTATGGATATCTTCAATCAGGACCAGGATATCAGAAAAGTTCTGATGCAGCTTGTAAACGGCTTCTACAGCCCGGAGAATTCAGAGCTGTTCAGACCTATTTACAACTCTCTCTTAAATACTAACGAGACACAGTTCGCTGATACCTACTTCAACCTTAAGGATTTCCGTTCTTATGCTGAGGCTCAGGATAAGATCATGGAGACCTATCAGGACGAGGCAAAGTGGACACGCATGGCTATGATGAACACTGCCTGCTGTGGAAAGTTCTCATCAGACAGAACTATCCAGCAGTATGTCGATGACATCTGGCACCTGGATCACATTAATGTAGACCCGCTTAAAGACGACGAGATTTAATGAATACAGACGATTTTAAAGAAGTTACAAATACAACAGGCACAGGCTCTGACAGCAGCAAAGACGACAGCAGCGATTATGAGGATATCTGCTACGTCTGCCGCCGCCCTGAGCATGTGGCTGGCAAAATGATACATATCCCGGGTGGAATCTGCATCTGCGAGGACTGCCTTCAGAAGACATTTGACGCGATGAATTCTATTCCTGGATTTTCAGGAACTACGCCTTGGCAGCCTCAGAATAATAGTTCAAATGATTCTACTGCCACCAGTCAGCCTGAAAAGCCGGATGGTGATGACAAGGAAGAAAAAAATAAAAGCTCAAAGATCCCGCAGTTTTCTATGCTCGATTTAAACGACATCGCCGGACTTTTTCAGGGAGCTTCTCCTGTTCCTGAGAACCAGAAACTCAAGAAGCGCCACGAGAAGAGAAAGCACAAGAAGGGGCTTTTGACTGAAGGTCCTGTTTTCGATATCAAAAATATTCCGCCTCCTCACCGTATCAAGGCTGCCTTAGATGATTACGTAGTAGGGCAGGAGAAGGCGAAGAAGGTTATGTCTGTCGCTGTCTACAATCACTACAAGAGAGTCATCGATTCCGACAATCTCCTTGACAGCGATAATGACGACGACATCGAGATAGAAAAGTCAAATATCCTTATGATCGGACCTACTGGTTCCGGTAAAACCTATCTCGTAAAGACCTTAGCAAAGCTTCTCGATGTGCCGCTTGCGATAACTGACGCGACGACTCTTACTGAGGCCGGCTATATCGGTGATGATATCGAGTCTGTCGTAAGTAAGCTCCTCGCCGCTGCTGACAATGACGTAGAAAAGGCTGAACACGGCATCATCTTTATAGATGAGATCGATAAGCTCGCCAAGAAGAATTCTGCTACTAATCGTGATATAAATGGTGAATCTGTTCAGCAGGGAATGCTCAAGCTTTTAGAGGGCGCTGAGATCGAGGTTCCTGTAGGTGCCTCATCAAAGAACGCAATGGTTCCAATGACTATCGTAGATACTACGAACATTCTATTTATCTGCGGCGGTGCATTCCCTAGACTTACTGATATAATAAGAGAGCGCCTTAAAAAGACGAGCTCTATCGGTTTCGTGGCTGATATCGGCGATGAGTACGATAAGGACGAGGACGTTCTGCCGAAGGTTACTCCTGAGGATTTAAAGAAATTCGGTTTCATTCCTGAGTTTATCGGCCGTCTTCCGGTTGTAGTGACGCTTGAAGAGCTTTCAAAGGAAATGCTTGTAAAAATACTCACTGACCCTAAGAACGCTATCATAAAGCAGTATCAGAAGCTTCTCGCCTTAGATGAGGTGGACCTCGAGTTTGATCAGGATGCCTTGGAGTATATAGCTGAGAAAGCACAGGAGAAGAAGCTCGGTGCCCGTGCGCTGCGTTCTATTATCGAGGAGTTCATGATTGACATCATGTATGAGATCCCGAAGGATCCTGAGATTGGTAAAGTCACTATCACAAGGGATTACCTCGAGAAGAAGGGCTCTCCGAAGATTGAGATGCGTAAGGATATAGTGCCGAGACTGGAGTCAAGTGGGGTTACGGCGTAAATTTTTGTTTTCTGTTTCTGACCAGTTTTGGTTAATGTGACTTTTGTTTTGGGGAGATGTTAATAAAAGAGAGGGGATTCTATGAGAAGTTTTTCGATTTCACATAAAAAAGATTTCATGTCAGCCGTGCTTCTGCACGATGATTTTGATGACTTTACTCTTAGTGAGGCCACGGTTAAGACCGCGGTCTCATTTGTGATTGACGGAAAAATAAACGCTGATTTCTTCAGCTCTGAGGATCCGGCACCTGCAGAGCCGTTTGTGAGGTATGGAGAGATAAGAAACTTTTTCTTTGAGATTATAAAAGGGAAGAGGACACCTGTCTATTTCAAATTCGTTTTCCATGCTCCGAAGGCTTTGGTTGAAAAAATTCTTGCTGAGGCCGATTCGGGCTTTTCAATTCAGGATATAAATTCACTTTCTTTTACGGCCACGTTTAAGGACGGTGCGCTTTCTGTCATCTCCGGTACTAATCTGGCCACATTTTCGCTTGATAAGAGCGTGGATGAGGCGTGGGATAAGTATGTGGAGGGTTTCCTGGCTAAATTTGAATAATCAAGTGGCTTTAAATGCAATCTTTCAGCCGCCACAGCTAACAGCTCACTAGGTCACGTCTCCCTGTTCGTTCGCTGTTTAGCTGTGGCGGCTGTTATTTTGCAGGTAATCTTAATAAAATATAGTTGATACAAGGACCAAGAAACGAAAAGTGGAAAGTTATCCACATGTAAACAGTGGGATGATAAGGAGTTGTCCACCGGTGTCAACAGAATTTTGTGGAGGAAATTGCGGGAAAAAGTGGTTTTGAGGGGTTTATCAACGGAGTTGTAAACTCTATTCACATTTCGTGTCCACGGGTGTTTAGTTGAATGATGCGTCATAAGGCGTAAAATTCGAATTGTTGTACGAGTGTGGATAGAATTGTGGATAAATCGTGGAAAACAAATCGCACTTGCGGGCGGCGTGGTTTACGCTTATAATGCACTGTATGGATAAATATGTAGTGAAGCTGGATGACAGCATTGATTTAAAAAAGATTGCAGACAGCGGGCAGTGCTTCCGTTGGAAAGGAGTTTCTGACGGTACATTTCGGGTGACTGCCTTTGGTAAGGTCAGATATTTTTCTCAGATTGATTCTCATTCTATAAGTATTGACTGCGATGAAGATGAGTACAATGAGATCTGGCATGATTACCTGGATGCAGGTACGAATTATGACAGGATTATTGCATCTATCGATTCTGATGATAAATTTCTTTCAGAGGCCGGCGAGTTTGGCAGAGGCATCAGAATCTTAAAGCAGGACCCGCTCGAGACGCTTATCACTTTTATTATTTCCCAGAGGAAGAACATTCCTGCGATTAAGTCATGTGTTGAAAAGCTCTGTCAGGCTGTCGGTTCTTTTATTGGTGAGTTCGATGGTGAGCAGGTCTATGCTTTCCCGTCTCTTGTGGAGCTCAGCGGTCTTTCATGCCAGAAATGCGGCGGTGAGTTCTGTTCATATAAAAAGGCTGGTCTAGACAGCTGTTCGTTAGGTTACCGTATGCCGTACATCCAGGAGACTGTGAGCAGGCTTCTTATGAATCCTGATTTGATCGAGTATCTGTGTCAGCTGGATGATGACGCTTTATATGAAGAGCTCCTTGGATTCAAGGGCGTCGGCAAGAAGGTTGCCAACTGCACTGCGCTTTTCGGCTTCCATCGTCTGGATTTCTTCCCGATTGATGTCTGGATCAAGCGTGTTATCGACGATGTCTATGGTGGTTCCTTTGATGAAAAGCGCTACAGCCCTTACGCCGGCGTAATCCAGCAGTACATGTTCTACTACGGACGGTCGAAGGGAATCTGATTTACGGACTGGAATAGAAAATCCTGTCTGAGTCCGTAAATGAGAATGAGGTAATGATTATGTTTTTGAATTGTTTGGTTGTTGCGTTAGGTGGCGCGTGTGGCGCGGTGGGCAGATATCTGATTGGATTGCTGCCGCTGGCACCTGATAATGGATTTCCTGTGAAAACATTCATTATAAATGTAAGTGGAGCTTTCCTGATAGGGATTATTGCGGCTCTTGTAGGAAGCCACCAGGTAAATCCGAGACTTGTCACATTCATAAAGGTCGGCATCTGCGGCGGCTTTACTACTTTTTCAAGCTTTGCACTGGAGACAGACCAGCTTATGGCGAGCGGAAAAAACGCGGTAGCCTTTTTATATGTAATCACTAGCATCATCTGCGGCGTAATCGCAGTATTCGCAGCGCAGAAGATTATCGGATAAGAATTTGACAAAAAGCGGTTCCCACAGGAGCCGCTTTTGTCAAAGAAAAAGTGATGACAATTACTTTAATTTATCTGGTTGATCTGCTGCTTTGTCACAAGCGGGTATGAAACCAGTTCCCTGCCATCTAAGTCCTCGTGGTGCATGTCGACAGCAGAAATCTGGCTGTTGTCATAGGTGCGGTAGTAGTAGATGCCGCGGTCCATATTGCAGCAGGAGGAGTAAATCGTGATCTCGTACTTGCCGTCACCTAAGTCGCAGCACCCTCGCTGCTGCTCGACAGAGCCAAGAATATGGAAGAACTGGCTCACAGAGGAATCCTCATCGTCATTTGAGACAGAATTCATCTTTGTAAAAGCAACCTTTACGAAGCGGGAGCCGGAGGAGAGGTCACCAGGAAGACCGATACCACCCATGCCTCTGCTGTAGGGATCTAAGTCAAGCCCCTTTGCAAAGGTATTTTCAGAAGGTCCTGCGGATACGCTGCGGTAATCGTTGAGCCTGAACAGCTGCTTGTCAAAGGTCGGATTGTTGGTCATGACACCGACCGGATTGTCATAGATGTGGAGCCCGTCGCGCACCGACTCGACTACAATTGAGCCTGACTGGTCGCCAATCATCCAGTGGAGCGGCGTGATCGGAAGCTCCTTACTGAAAGGAATGTCAACAAGGCGGATTTTGTCCAGGAGAGCTCTCGCCTCATCCAGATTTTTACACTGTCCAAGAATCCAGGGAATGAATTCAAAGGGCGAAATGTTATCCCTGCCATCTGATTCTGGCTTGAAAAAATAACCGTTTCCCGGGAAATTGAGTCCTGCCATCGAGAGACCGAACTCGTTAGTCGCATCGTAGTAAAGTGGAAATCCACCGCAGACAAAGGCCATGCCGATAAGAGCATAGTGGTTATTCATCGAACCTGCTTGACGGAACGTGATAGGAAAATTCCGTGGCGTTATCGTCACAGACTCCTGATATGAAAATTCAAGATCTAAGTTCCTGCCAAAATAATGGTCCTTTGTATGATACATAGCACATGTACACATCTTTATCACCTCGTAACTAATGATATTTCTAAGAGTGAAAACATTTCTAATCATTAGAAGAATACCACAAACTGATTTCAAATTCCATTTGTTTTCTGCATTTTAGGAGCTGATTTTACGATATAGCAGGATTTATCGCATCAGATATTGTAAAAAATGCAAAATATGATGCGATAACGTATATTATTGATGGATTTTATGAAGGACGGGAAGATCTTTTTGATATCTGCACGTGTTCCAGAGGTAGTTGCTCCTTTTATGTATGCTTTGCAGTTGATTTTACTATACTGCTTTTGGGTGGAAAATAACAGATATTTCTTAAACATCTTGTCCGCTTGACACGGGTTTTTAAATCCGTTAATATATATGAGTTGCAGTAATTATGAACGCTCCGCAGCATTTTTGAAAGGAGCCTGTTATGGCAGAAGAGAAGAAAACTACGACTGAGAACTCCAGCGATACAGAAGCTGAGATCATGAAGTTCCGCGAGCACCTTGGAATCAAGGATCAAGAGGAAGAGGAACCGCTTTTTGGCAAAATGGAGCAGGCGCTCAATGCTTTTTCCGAGCTTGACAGCCAGGACATTCTTGATGCCCTGAATTCTCTTTCAAAGGATGACGACGAAGAGTGATTTGCTGATACGACAGGCGGATATGGCGGAATTGGCAGACGCGCCAGATTTAGGTTCTGGTGGGAGACCGTGCAGGTTCAAGTCCTGTTATCCGCATAATTTTTGAAACCTTGAAAACCGCTTGATGACTGGTTTTCAAGGTTTTTTGTATGGAGGAAAAATAAATGGAAAAAATCACCAGTTTTACGATTAATCACCTGAAGCTTCTGCCGGGAGTGTATGTGTCGAGGAAGGACCACTACGGTGACGCGGTCATTACGACATTTGATCTCAGGATGACGGCGCCGAACAGAGAGCCGGTCATGAACACGGCTGAGGTGCATACTATTGAGCATCTCGGGGCAACTTTTTTAAGGAACCACAAGGAGTTTGGTGACAAGACTGTTTACTTCGGGCCAATGGGCTGCAGGACTGGATTCTACATGCTTCTCGCCGGTGACTATGACTCAAAGGACGTGCTGCCGCTCGTTATAGAGATGTTTGAATTCATCAGGGATTTTGAGGGCGACATTCCGGGCGCTGCGCCAAGAGACTGCGGAAACTATCTGGATCAGAACCTGGGAATGGCTCATTTCCTGGCAAAGAAATACCTAGAGGTGCTTAATAACGCGACAGAGGAGAACCTGGTATATCCGGAATAATGGACTGGTCTTACGTACAGAAACAAGAATACAAGCAATCTGTCGGTAACGGCGTTACAAAGAAAGGAACAACAAATGAAAATCGGAATTATTGGAGCTATGGAGATCGAGGTCGAGCACCTCAAGGCAGAGATGACAACAGAGCGTACAGTTGAGCGCGCCGGCATGAAATTTTTCGAGGGAAAAATCGGCAGCACCGACGTCGTAGTAGTTCAGTGCGGTGTTGGAAAAGTAAACGCTGCCGCCTGTGTTCAGATTCTCTGCGACTGCTTCGAGGTTACACACGTGATAAATACTGGAGTTGCAGGCTCAATGGATGCTGATATCGACATCGGAGATATCGTAGTTTCAGAGGACGCCATCTACCATGATTTTGACGTGACACCGCTTGGATATAAGGTCGGCGAGGTACCGGGCATCGGAACCGTAAGCTTTCCAGCTGATAAAATGCTTCACGACTGCGCAGTAAAAGCAGTTAAGGAAGCAGCACCTGACATTCATGTATTTTCAGGAAGAGTCGTATCAGGAGACCAGTTCATTGCCGGAAATGACCAGAAGGAAGCTATCCAGCAGAAGGTAGGCGGAATGTGCACTGAGATGGAAGGCACAGCAATTGCACAGGTAGCTTACTTAAACAAGGTTCCGTTCGTAATCATCCGCGCTATCTCAGATAAGGCCGACAATTCAGGTTCTATGGACTACCCGACATTCGAGAAGGCCGCCGCCGCACACTGTGCAGCAATCGTAGAGTACATGCTGAAAAATCTTTAATCAGGATTGACATCTCTTAAAAGATTGTGTACAATGTAATTGCGTTTTATTTTTTGGAGATGTATTTATGGAAGACAACAAATATGCCTGCCTCGAACTGAAAAACCAGCTCTGCTTCCCGCTCTATGCCTGCGCGAAGGAAGTGGTCAGAGCTTATAAACCATATCTGTCGGCGCTTGATCTGACTTACACCCAGTACATCACGATGATGGTGCTCTGGGAGAAAAAGCAGATGAATGTCAAAGAAATAGGCCGCTGCCTGTATTTGGATTCAGGCACACTTACTCCTCTTCTTAAAAAACTGGAGTCGAAGGGTTACATCTACAGGCACAGAAGTAAGACCGATGAGAGAAACCTTCTGATTTCGATAACAGATGAAGGCATGAAGCTCCGCGACAAGGCGCTTGCGGTGCCGGCTGAGATGACGAAGTGCATAAGGCTTGATGCGGATGAGGCGAAGGAGCTGTACAGGCTGCTGTACAAATTTTTGGACAACAACTGCAACTGTGATGAAAAAAAGGAGCTGTGAAGCAGAAAGCACAGCTCTATTTTTATAATTGGAGATTATTCTGCATTAAAATTGAAAACCTATTAAAAATGCAGAACCTATATATGGTAGTATTTCATGTAAAGTGAAATCATGTCTGTGTTTTGATGCCGGACACGATTATAAATCACCGGACTATAAGGATTTAATCAGGGGAACAAGTAATGGCAAATTGGAACGTATATTGTAAGAGAGCAGATTTCAAGGGAATCGGGGAAAAATACGGCATTGATCAGGTTACGGCCCGTATCATCGTAAACAGGGATATCCCGGAAGAACAGATCGGGCATTATCTGCACCCTGAGATAACAGATCTGCACAGTCCAAAGCTGATGAAGGACCTGCCGAGAGCCTGTGAGATTATAATGAAACTGATTCAGGAGAATAAGAAAATCCGTGTTATCGGTGACTATGATGGAGACGGAATCTGTTCGGCGTACATACTCACTGATGGGCTTAGGACTTTGGGGGCGGAATGCGACTACAAGCTGCCGGACAGAATAGTGGATGGTTACGGCCTGAATCCTCAAATGGTTGAGCAGGCAGTAGAAGACGGGGTAGAGGCAATCATCACCTGCGATAACGGCATTGCGGCGGGCGAGGCAGTAAAGCTTGCTAAGAAAAATAACCTGACTGTCATAGTAACTGACCACCATGCGATTCCATTTACGACGGTTGAAGAAGACGCCGCAAGCCAGTATCCACAGGAACCGGACACCGAACGCGGCAGCTTTGATTTTTACAAGGATGGAAATGTTTATCATCTGCCGCATGCAGACTGTGTCGTGGACCCGCACCGCGCGGACGATACATATCCGTATCCGGGCATCTGCGGGGCAGTCGTTGCTTTTAAGCTGATAAGCGAGCTGTTTCAGATGGCAGGGAGGACGGATTCCGGGAAGTATCTGCCGGAGGCTGCTTTTGCGACGGTTACGGATATTATGGAGCTTAAGGATGAGAACCGCGCGATAGTAAGCCTCGGTCTAAAGCAGCTTTCGCAGGGTGAAAATATTGGACTCGATAAGCTGATAGCAGTCACTGGACTTGACAAAAATCATATCAAAGCGTGGCAGATAGGCTTTGTTTTAGGGCCGTGCTTTAATGCGTCGGGCCGAATCGACAGCGCGGAAAAGGCCTTGAGGCTTTTGCTTGAAACGGATGAAGAGAAAGCTGAACAGGAAGCTTTGGAGCTCGTTTCACTCAATGAACAGAGGAAGGCAATGGAACAGCAGGGAATAGACGTGGCCTTAGAGACGCTTTCGCATGCAGAGAGCCTGCCGACGGTCATAGTCTATTACATGCCTGCGCTGCACGAGAGCCTCTGCGGTCTCGTTGCTGGAAAAATAAAAGAAAAATACAATCGTCCGACTTTTGTGCTGTGTAAAACTGCAAATGGAGATGTGAAGGGCAGTGGCAGAAGCATCGAAGCCTACCCGATGTATGAAAAAATGGTAGAGGCCAACGAAGCGTTCGGCGGAGACGGCGTCTTTACAAAGTTCGGCGGACATCCGATGGCAGCAGGCCTTTCGATGAGGGAGAAGGATATCGAGTGGCTGCGTTTATTTTTAGATGAACACAGCGGGCTTACGGATGACGACATGCAGGAGAAGGTCATGATAGACGTGCCGATGCCGCTCTATTACGCGAATATCCCGCTTGTCGAGGAGATTCAGAAGCTTGAGCCGTTTGGTAACGGCAATCCAAGCCCCGTTTTTGCGGACCGAAACCTGCCTGTGATGTCTTATAGAAAAATAGGCAAAGAATCGCAGTATAGGAAACTTTCGTTTAATTCCAACGGGACCCGGATTGATGGAATCTATTTTGGTGATGGTGAAGAGATGGATGAAAAAATCACTGAGGCGTTTGGGGCAGGAGAGTTTCAGAAGGCTCTTGCTGGAAAGCCGAATCAAATAAGGCTTGACATTATCTACGATCCGGATATAAATGAATATAACGGGTTTCAGAGCATCCAGGCAAAAATAAAAAGCTACAGGGTAAGGCGATAGGAGGTTATTATGGTTAAGGAGAATTATAGTATCAAGTCACACGATGATTTGGGAACGCAGCTCCACTGCGTTGAGTGGAGAAATGTGGACAAAGAGCCGGTGGGGGTTATCCAGCTCGTTCACGGAATGATAGAATACATCGAGAGGTACGAGGAGTTCGCTGAGTACATGACTGACCATGGCTTTGTTGTGATTGGACACGACCACATTGGACACGGGCACTCTCTTCCGAAGGATGACAAGGAGGAGCTCGGCGTCATGCATTCGAAGGCACCGGAGGTCACGATGTGCAAGGATATGCTTTCGGTGTATAATTATGGAAAGAAAAAATATCCGAAGCTGCCTTATTTTATCCTGGGACATTCGATGGGAAGCTACATGCTCCGCAGATTTTTGTCAGTTTACAGCGAAGAGACAAAGGGGCTTAGCGGTGCTATAATCGTAGGAACCGGCACTGTGCCGAATCCGGCGATTATCATAGCAAAGCTTGTGATTAATATCACGGCGCTTTTCCATGGCTGGAACTACAAGAGCCAGACGGTAACGAATTTCCTGTTCGCGGGCGATTACCACAAGTTCTGCATGGATGGCTCAGAGCCTGAAAAAAGCTGGCTTTCGAAGAACGTCGAGAGCGTAAAGAAATACTACAGCGATCCGTACGATACCTATCTGTTCTCGGTGAACGGCTACCGCGGAATGACATCTGCGATGCTTTTTGACAACGCCCAGAAAAATGTCAACCGTATCAGAAAAGATCTGCCGATTCTTTTTGCATCGGGCGCTGACGATCCTGTCGGAGCTATGAGCAAGGGTGTAAAGAGTGCATTCGAGCGCTTCAAAAAGGCTGGGATCAAGGACCTGACTCTCAAGCTTTTCGATGGCGACAGGCACGAAATCCTAAACGAGACCGACCGCGACAAGGTACGGGAGTTTATCTATAGTTGGATTAAGGAAAGAATGTAACGAGACGGCATTTAGTAATTTGACAAGGAAAGACTCGTCTGCGTTTATTTTTCGCAGAAATCAATCTGACAAGTAAGCTTTTTTAAAGGAAATACAATGTGTGAGAGTTACACGTCGTTTGCTGAGGTCTACGATTTGTTCATGGACAATGTTCCATATGACAGGTGGGCCGCGGGAATTGACACCCTATTGAAAAAATATCTGCCACCGGCTGCTGAAAAGTCTGAGGCTTCAGGCTTAGATAAGTCAATTGCTGATGAGAAGCCGATGGTTCTCGATTTAGGCTGTGGTACTGGGCAGATCACAAGAAGGCTCAGAGACATGGGCTACGATATGACTGGAGTCGACAGCTCAGACGAGATGCTTGAGATTGCGAGAGGCCATGAGATTGAAAGATTTGATGGCGCTGAGACTCAAGGCATTGAGAAATCAGATGGCACTGTGGCACAAGAGTCTGCTGACTCGATTTTATATATATGTCAGGATATGAGAGAGCTTGATTTGTTTGGCACATATCAGGGAGTGGTCAGTGTCTGTGACTGCATGAATTACATCACTGACAAGGATGATTTCCTCAAGGTGCTGAAGCGGGTAAATAATTTCCTGCATCCCGGCGGAGTGTTTATTTTTGATGTAAATACGGAATACAAGTATGAGAAAGTGCTTGCGGACAACACATTTGCTGAGAACCGCGACGAGGGAAGCTTCATCTGGGAAAATGAATACGACAGCGATGCGAGGCTTAATATCTACGACCTGACGCTTTTTATCAGGGGTGGCGATGGCCGCTTTGATAAGTTTTTCGAGCAGCATCTGCAGAGATGCTACGAGAAATCTGAAATCGTGGAAATGATTGAGGCTGCAGGCCTCGAGCTGGTTGAAGTTCTTGATACGGATACATTTGAGGAGCCGTCGCCGACGTCTGAAAAGATTACCTTTGTGGCGCGTGAGCACCTGAAGGATCCGGACAGGCCGGGATTCTACAAGGACGGCACCCGCCAGGCACAGTTGCAGTAGATTACTTGTGAAAAAGAAAGGACTTGCATGAACGACTACATGGTTCGCGCGATTGCGGCGCACGATCAGATAAGAGCATTCGCGATAACAGACAAAGGAGTGGTGCAGACCGCAAGGAATGATCACGACACCTGGCCGGTTACAACGGCAGCTTTGGGGCGCACGCTCTCGGCCGGACTGATGATGGGATTTATGATGGATGGAGAAAATGACGAGATTACAGTCCAGCTGATAGGTGACGGGCCAGCCGGCGGCGTCACAGTAACGGCAGATTCACAGGGACATGCGAAGGGATTTGTTAACAATCCACATGTCGACCTGCCGGAGAAAAGTCCGGGACACCTCGATGTAGGCGGGGCAATCGGCCACGGCTATCTGCGGGTCATAAAGGATATGGGACTCAAGGAGCCGTACAGCGGATCGATAAATCTCGTGTCAGGAGAGGTCGCAGAGGACTTTACCTATTATTTTGCAGAGAGTGAGCAGGTGCCGTCGTCAGTGGGATTAGGAGTTTTGGTCGATACGGATTTGAGCGTCAGACAGTCGGGCGGCTTTATCGTCCAGCTGATGCCAAATACCGATGATGCGGTAATAGACAAGCTCTCAGATAACATCGCTCACATAGACTCAGTAACGACGATGCTTGAGAAGGGCCTTACACCTGAGCAGATGCTTGAAACAGTTCTTGATGGATTTGACATCGAATTCACCGATAAGAAGGACGTCGAGTTCAAGTGTGACTGCAGCCGCGAGAAGTTTCTTGCGAAAATCAAGACTCTTTCACAGCAGGACAAAAAGGACCTCGCAGCCCCTGGAGAGCCGATAGAAGTCGTATGCAGATTCTGCGGGAAAAAATACACGTACACGCCAGAGGAGATCGTCTAATGTCATACGGATATATAAGAGTTGCAGCGGTAACACCGGATACTGTTGTGGCAGATACCAAGGCAAATTCAGAGAGCATAGTAAAATGGGCTAAGAAGGCCGCAGAGTCGGGAGCACAGATAATAGTATTTCCAGAGCTTTCGATTACAGGATATACCTGCGGTGAGCTGTTCTTTCAGGATACACTTTTAAGAGGAGCACTCGAGGGTCTCAGGTTTATAGCGGAAAGCACAAAAGAGCTTGATGCGGTTATTTTTGTAGGATTACCGCTTCTTTACAAGGGACATCTCAGAAATACTGCATGTGCAATTAACCGCGGAAAATTCTTAGGTTTTGTACCAAAAATGCACCTTCCTAACTACAGCGAATTCTATGAGGCCAGATACTTTAAGGAAGGACCAGGAGAAGTTGAGTATATAGACCTTCCAAATGGAAAGTGTCCAATAGGTTCAAGACTTATTTTTTCATGTGAGAGCATTCCAGGGGTCGATATTTCAGCTGAGATCTGCGAGGACCTCTGGGTTCCGGATTCGCCATCGACACAGGCAGCTATGGCTGGAGCGAATATCATCGTAAATCTATCTGCCTCAGATGAGCTGACCGGAAAGGCCGCCTACAGAAGGCAGCTCGTCTCGATGCAGTCGGCTAAATGCTATGTCTCTTACATCTACTCGAATGCCGGAATTGGCGAGTCGACACAGGATGTCGTCTATCCAGGTGGCGGAATTATAGCAGAGAACGGGAGAATTCTCGCTGAGACGAAGCCATTCGACGGTCAGATGACTATCACAGAAATCGACGTCACTTCATCCGTAAAGCGTCGCGGGCAGATGACGACATTTGATTCAGTAGCAGATGAATATGTGAGAGTGCCGTTTAAGCTTTCACCGCAGAAGGTGACACTTACAAGAGAGGTGGATCCGCACCCATTTGTACCATCAGATAAGGAGCACTTGAGAGAGCGCTGCGAGGAAATTCTTAATATCCAGGCCTACGGACTCAGAAAGCGACTCGACCACACCCATGCGAAAACAGCAGTAATTGGCATTTCAGGCGGACTCGATTCGACGCTTGCGCTTCTCGTTACAGTCAGGGCATTTGATGTCTTGGGACTGGACAGGAAGGGAATAATCGGCGTAACGATGCCGGGCTTCGGCACGACCGACAGGACATATACGAATGCGGTCACAATGATAAAAACCCTCGGCGTGACCTTACGAGAGATAAATATATCAAAGGCAGTCCGCGTTCATTTTTCAGATATAGGACAGGATGAGGCAGTCCACGATGTGACGTATGAGAATTCGCAGGCCAGAGAGCGCACGCAGATTCTAATGGACATCGCGAACAAGGAGGGCGGCCTCGTAATCGGAACCGGCGATCTCTCGGAGCTTGCGCTTGGCTGGGCCACCTACAACGGCGACCACATGTCGATGTACGCGGTAAACTGCTCGGTACCGAAGACGCTCGTAAGGCATCTGGTCAGATTTTACGCGGATTACTATGGAAAAAATGACGAAAACCTCAGGAAGGTGCTGCTTGACGTTTTGGATACTCCAGTTTCACCTGAGCTGCTTCCACCTGAGAAAAATGGAAAAATAGCCCAGAAGACCGAGGACCTCGTAGGTCCTTATGAGCTCCACGACTTCTATCTGTACTATGTTTTGAGGTATGGTTACTCACCAGAGAAAATTTACTTCCTTGCGAAAGAGGCATTCAAGACCGGAACGCCAGAGGAGGTCTATGACGAAGATACGATAAAGAAGTGGATAAAGGTATTTTACCGCCGATTCTTTGCGCAGCAGTTTAAGAGAAGCGCAATCCCGGATGGCCCGAAGGTCGGAACCGTCGCCCTTTCACCACGTGGCGACCTCCGCATGCCATCTGACGCGTCCGCCAGGATCTGGCTCGATGAGGTGGAAAATCTGTAGGCCCGTTAGTTTGCAGGCTTAGTATTCTTATTTTGCGGCGGACACAGACATGGCGAACGATTTTTGTGTTTTTCGTCGTGAACGAGTGCGCTAGCTGCGGCCCGGTTGACAACCGTTCAAAGCAGAAATGCTTCCTTGAAAAAACTTGTGTCTACAAGAATAGAATAAAGCATTTCTGCACGTTTTGTCAGAGGGCCGCAAATAAGCGCGCGCGAGTGAACAGAAAAACACAAGCTAGTGAGCCATGGTGCTGTGTCCGCCGATAGAAAAACTACAAGCCTGCAAACGAAGGGCCGTTAAAGGTGGTTATTTTTCCTTCAGCCAGGCAGGCAGCCGGAATTTTTTAAAGAAAACGACGTAGAACACACCGTACATCAAAGCGGCGCCAATCAGGTCCACGATTGTGTGCTGCTTGATGAAGACAGTCGCGAGGATGATCAGGGTGCAGAGAATAGAGGAGAGCGCTGATTCCCAGGTGCGGCCTTTTCTCTCGCTGCGGTGGCAGATCGCAGTGTTCGCGATGAGCGCGTTGTAGACGTGAATCGACGGCATGATATTTGTCGGCGTGTCCGCAGCGTAGATGGCGCCGACCATTTTTGAAAAAATATCCGTTCCAAGTGAGGTCGGGCGCAGCGTCTGCTCATTTGGAAAAATAATCGAAACCACGATAAAGACAGTCATGCCCGAAAAAAGAGCGAAGGCAGTCCTGTAATAATCGTCGGGCTCATCGTCGATAAAAGGCGGAAGCAGGGCCCAGACATGGTAGACAAACCAGAGATAGTATGGAAGCACGAAAACTGGAATGAATGGAATCATGTGATCAAAAGGGAGATCAAGCACATGATAATGCCTGTTGATCCATACATGCTCTATCAGATAGAAAAAAATCAAGTAGATGGCGAAGTATAGAAGGATGAGAATCCTCTTTCTTCTTTTATATAAAAATTGTTTAGCTATTTTACCCATAGGCCCTATTGTACGATAAAAAGAACTGATTTGAAAGGTACAAAAATCGGTGTTTGTCGACACGTACATTGAAAAATAAGCAGGTTTGTAGTACGATAGACGCTGACTGATTAATTATAAAGGATGATGAGATGAAGCACAAGGGATTACTGATCGCGGCAGCAGTGATTACAGCGGCCGCAGCGATATATGCGGGAACGGCGTTGTATTTTACCAGCCACGTGATGCCACACAGCCGTATAGCAGATGAAAAAGCAGACGGAGCAGATGTAGATGGAATCGTAGATATACTTAAGGATTCTGCCTCGTCTTATTCGCTTGAGATAAAAGGCGATACGACTGATGATGTGCTCTACGGCAAGGACGTATCCCTTTCTCTCGATGACGCGTCAGCGAAAAAAGCAGCGCAGCAGATCCTTGACTCACAGAAGGTAGGAGAGTGGCCGGCAGCATTTTTCAAAAAAAATACCGACGTCAAGGTACCGGCTATGTCAGCGACATTTGATAAGACGGCTTTAGAGAGTGCAGTCGATAACCTGACAGCTGTTACCGGAGAAGCCACCCCATCAGAAAATGCGACCTATGAGCTCTCATCAGACGGAACTTTCAAGGTTAAAAAGGAAGTATACGGTACAGAGATAAATAAGGAAGCTCTGACAGCCAATATCGAAAAGTCGCTAGAGTCCTTGAGTGACGATCTGAACTTAAGAGAGAGCGGAAGCTATATTGATCCTGAGATAAAAAGCGACAACAAGACCTTAAATAAAACAGTAAATTCGCTCAACAAATACATGGGAGTCGACATCACCTATGATATGGCTGATAAGGGAAAAGTAAAAGTCGACAAGGAGGACCAGGCAAAGTGGTTTAAGGTCAGCAAAAAAGGCAAGGTCTCTTTCGATGACGATGCTATCTACAGCTACGTCCAGAAGAATTTAGGTTACAAATACAATACATTTGGCCTCGAAAGAACGCTTAAGACGCAGTATGGAACTACCGCAAAAGTAAAAGGCGGCAACTACGGCTGGTGGATAAACTACGACAGCGAGGTCAAGGAGATAAAGAAGGATATAAAGTCCGGCAAAAGCGTTACCCGCGAGCCAATCTACCGCAGCAAGGCTGCCAACCACGGTGACTATCATTTTGACTACGGTGACAGCTATGCCGAGGTAAACATCGCGACACAGCATATGTTTTTGGTTATAAATGGCAAGAAGGTGCTCGACTCAGACGTGGTTACCGGAAAGGACGTGGATGGCAGAAGGACTCCGACAGGAACCTACGCTATCACCTATAAGACAAAGGATGCCACACTTAAGGGGCAGGGCTATGCCTCACCGGTTTCGTGGTGGATGCCTTTCAACGGCAATATCGGTTTCCACGATGCACCGTGGCGTCACGGCAGATTCGGTGGAGAAATATACAAAACTGCCGGTTCTCACGGCTGCGTTAACATGCCGCCGGAGATGGCAGCAAAGCTCTACAAGTACGTAGAAAAGGGCTTCCCTGTCATAGTCTATAATCAGAAAGAGACAGATAATGCCCGCGAAAAGGCAGAGACAGGCTGGAAATACAAGGAATAATTTTTAAAGAGGTGTCAAATGAGCAGTTGGGAAGAAAAAGTTCACAAGGTAACGCCGTACACTCCAGGCGAGCAGCCGAAGAGTACGAACGTCATCAAGCTTAACACGAATGAAAATCCGTACCCGCCGGCAGGCGCAGTGCAGAAGGCTATAGCTGATTTTGATTATGAGTCACTCCGAAAATATCCGGATCCTACGGCAGCAGGCCTTATCGGAGCGCTTTCAGACACCTATGGGGTGCCGGCTGACCAGATTTTTGTGGGAGTCGGCTCTGACGATGTGCTTGCGATGAGCTTTCTTTCATTTTTTACATCAGGAGAGAAAATCCTTTTCCCGGACGTGACATATTCATTCTACGATGTCTGGGCCGACGAGTTTCGAATCCCGTTCGAGACAGTGCCGCTCCTGCCTGATTTTTCCATCGATATAGATGGTTTCTGCAAGGGAGACGCCGCTGGAATCGTAATCCCGAACCCGAACGCGCCGACTGGTCTTGACGCGGGCACTGCTGCTCTTGAAAAAATAATACGCTCCAATCCACAGTGCGTCGTTATTATAGATGAGGCATACGTGGACTTTGGCGCTGAGTCAGTTCTTCCACTTATTGAAAAATACGACAATCTCCTTGTGACTCAGACTTTCTCGAAGTCGAGAGCCCTTGCGGGAAGCAGAATTGGCTTCGCCTTTGGCTCAAAGAAGCTGATAAAATACTTAAATGATGTGAAGTATTCGTTTAACTCTTATACGATGGATGCGATTACGCAGAAGGTCGGAGTTGCCGCTCTTTCAGACCCTGAGTACTTCAAGATGCGCTGCCTCGCCATTATAAACGAGAGGGAGAGAGCGAAGAAGAGATTTACAGAGCTCGGATTCGACTTTCCTGATTCAAAGAGCAACTTCATCTTTGTACATCACCCAAAGGTGGCGGCAGAGGATATTTTTGCAGCACTGCG
The DNA here is from genome assembly GCA_900316165.1 of uncultured Lachnospiraceae bacterium. Taxonomy (GTDB): domain Bacteria; phylum Bacillota; class Clostridia; order Lachnospirales; family Lachnospiraceae; genus Weimeria. The sequence goes on from ONBW01000009.1 coordinate 35,315, forward strand.
TGAGAACAATATATTTGTGCGCCATTTCGATGGTGAGAGGGTACACGACCACTTGAGAGTAACGATAGGAACCGAGGAGCAGATGGATGCCCTCTTTGAATTTTTAGGAAAATATCTGGAGGAGAAAGCTTGAACGCATTTGTAAACTGGTTCGCCGGAACCTTAGGACAGTACGTTTCGAAAGAGGTAGCGGTCTTTATCGTATCGCTTTTTCCGATACTTGAGTGCCGCGGCGGCCTGATAGCATCAGCGCTTCTTAAAGTGCCAATCCTTCATGCGATTCCTCTCTGCGTCATTGGGAATATTCTCCCTATTCCGTTCATTCTGCTTTTTATCAAAAAGATCCTGAACTGGATGAAGGGCACGAGGCTCCACGGTCTTGCAGACTGGGTAGAGCGCCACGCAGCAAAGCGCAGCGGAAAGCTAAAAAACGGAGAGTTTGTGGCATTGATGCTCTTTGTAGGAATCCCGCTTCCCGGCACCGGTGCCTGGACCGGAAGCCTCATCGCGGCACTTCTTGATATGGATATCAGGAAGGCAGTTATTGCAGAGCTTCTTGGAGTAGCAATCGCGACAGTGATCGTGGGCTCACTCAGCTACGGGCTGTTGGGGGCCATCGGAGCATAAATGCTTTGGAGGTTTATATGTCTAGACAAGTAATAAATTTGATAACGAGTTTCGTCTGCCTGATTGCAGGTGTACTTATATATCTGGGAATCATGCACACTGCCTGGGGCAAAAAGCAGACAAAGTACCAGGTGTTTATTATGATCGTTTCGATTGTCGTGGCCTGCGTGGTCGGTGGACTGATCAGGTTCTTTATTTTCGGGTGAGGCGCGTATGAGCGGAAATCAGTGTGATATGTGCAACAACCTCGTCTACGATGAGGACGAGGAGGACTACATCTGTGAGGTCGACATGGACGAGGACGACATGGCCCGCCTCTATTCCGGACACTACCCATCCTGTCCGTACTTCCAGTCAAACGACGAGTACGAGGTCGTAAAGCACCAGGCGTTCTAACAGATGATATGTGTGATTTCGTGAAGCACCTAACGTTTAAGTGGGATGACATTTGCGAAATCGTAATGAAGCATCTGAACCAGCATAAATTTTTATGATTGATTTAATTGAAAAATTAAAAGAAACCAAAGACCTTACAGACGAGGAATTCATTCGCCTCCTGACCATGCCTACAGCTGTGCCGGAGGCGCTTTTTCCAAATACACCTGAGGCTTCTTCACATCCGAGTGGGCTTCTGCCCTTAAACCTTGAGTTCACGGATGATGAAGAGTCTCTTTTTTCAGCCGCCGATGAGGTCAGAAGGCAGGTCTACGGCACCGGCGTCTATGTCCGTGGGCTTATAGAGTTCACGAGCTTCTGTAAAAATAACTGCTACTACTGTGGAATCCGCAGGGACGACAGGGAGCTTAAGAGGTACCGGCTGACAAAGGATGAGATACTTAAATGCACTGATGAGGGTTACGAGCTGGGATATCGGACCTTCGTGCTCCAGGGTGGGGAGGATCCATTTTTTACAGATGAGAAGATCTGCGATATCGTATCAGCAATCCACGCGGCTCATCCCGACTGCGCCATAACTCTTTCCATCGGCGAAAAATCAAAGGAGTCCTACCAGAAGTATTTCGACGCCGGAGCTGAGAGGTATCTTCTTCGACATGAGACCGCGAATGAGGAACATTACCGCGTTCTTCATCCGGCTGAGCTTTCGCTTTCACACAGGAAGCAGTGTCTCTATGATTTGAAGGAGATAGGCTACCAGATCGGAGCCGGTTTTATGGTGGGTTCGCTGAAGCAGACGCCTGAGTATCTGCTTGAGGATCTTCATTTTCTGCAGGACCTGCAGCCTGATATGATTGGTATCGGGCCGTACCTGACGCACCACGCGACACCTTTTAAGGACTGCTGCAATGGTTCGATCGCAATGACTTTACGACTCATTTCAATTCTAAGGCTGATGTTTCCATACGCACTGATTCCGGCCACAACTGCGCTTGGAACGATTCATCCTAAGGGAAGAGAGTACGGCCTTTCGGCCGGGGCAAATGTCGTGATGCCAAACCTTTCTCCAACCGGAGTAAGAAAGCTCTATTCCCTCTATGAAAATAAAATCTGCACCGGCGAGCTCTCATCAGCCTGCCGAAGCTGCATAGAAAGACGCGCCGCCTCCAGCGGCTACCAGCTTGTGGTAGGACGGGGCGACGTCGCAGCACATTGATTCTAAGCCATCCTTCGGGGTGGCTTTTTTTAATTGATCAGCACCCCAAATTCGAGGTGCTTCGCACCTCGAATTGTGGGTGTCCAGAGTCGCTACGCGCCTTGGCCACCCCTAAAATCGATAAAAAACTGCTCCTGCAAGCAAGCTTGCATCGCCATTTTTTATCGATTTTAAGGGGTGCTGAGATTTTTTTTAAAAAACTACTTGACAAATAGGAATTATATGAATATAATACAAAGCATAACAGAGATAACCCATTAACCCGATAGGATTTGTAGAGATACAAAGGAGGTTATGATGACTCAGATATTTAAAGACATTCGATGTTACGATCGATGTTGGGGCAGAAGCCAGACAGAAAGATTTTTAATAGGAGATTATTTGATGCGGGGCACCGCAGAGGATTGATATATTTTTTAAATAGAGAAAGGACTTTTATCATGAGTAAATACGTTAACACAACACTTGAACTGATCGGAAATACACCACTTCTTAAGGCAGACAGATACGCTAAGGCAGCAGGAGCAGACGCAGCAAATATTTTTGCAAAGCTTGAGCTCTTCAACCCGGCAGGTTCAGTAAAGGATCGTATCGGTCTTGGAATGATCGAGGATGCTGAGAAGGCAGGTCGCATCAAGCCAGGTGCAACACTGATCGAGCCTACCTCAGGAAACACAGGAATCGGAATTGCCGCAGTTGCAGCAGTTAAGGGATACAAAGTTATCATTGCTCTTCCTGAGACGATGTCAGTTGAGAGAAGAAATCTTCTAAAGGCTTACGGCGCAGAGCTCGTTCTTACAGACGGAGCCAAGGGAATGAAGGGAGCTATCGAGAAGGCTAATGAGCTTCAGAAGCAGATCCCAGGATCAGTTATCCTCGCTCAGTTCGATAACCCGGCTAACGCAACTACTCATGAGAAGACCACAGGCCCAGAGATCTGGGACCAGACAGACGGTAAGGTTGATATCTTCGTGGCAGGTGTTGGTACAGGCGGAACACTTACAGGTGTTGGCCACTACTTAAAGAAGCAGAACCCGAATGTGAAGATCGTAGCAGTTGAGCCTTCAGGAAGCCCGGTACTTTCAAAGGGCCAGGCAGGACCTCATAAGATTCAGGGAATCGGAGCAGGTTTCGTTCCAAAGGTTCTCGATACAAAGGTTTACGACGAGATCATCGAGATCGACAACGATGACGCATTCGAAGAGGGACGCCGCTTCGCAGTTACTGAGGGAACTCTCGTAGGTATCTCTTCAGGAGCTGCACTCAAGGCTGCCGACATCCTCGCTAAGAGACCCGAGAACAAGGGCAAGAACATCGTAGCCCTTCTCCCGGATTCAGGCGACAGATACTTATCAACCGCACTTTTTTCATAAATAGTTATAAGGAATTAGAACATAGGGGTTAGGGATAGGAAAATTCCTCAACCTGACAATAATAAGGAGAAATAAATGGCTAGATACGCAGATAGAAAGTTACATTTTGAGACACTTGCACTTCACGTAGGACAGGAGCAGGCAGACCCGGTTACTGACTCAAGAGCAGTACCTATTTATCAGACATCATCTTACGTATTTCATAATTCAGACCACGCTGAGGCCAGATTCGGACTCAAGGACGCTGGAAATATCTACGGCAGACTCACAAACCCGACTGAGGACGTATTCGAGAGAAGAATCGCAGCCTTAGAGGGAGGTGTTGCAGCACTTGCAGTTTCATCAGGTGCAGCAGCTGTTACCTACGCATTCAAGGCAGTAGCAAAGGCAGGAGACCACATCGTTTCAGCAAAGAACATCTACGGTGGTACTTATAACTACCTCGCTCATACCTTCGTAGACTACGGCGTAAACACCACCTTCGTAGATCCGTTCAACTATGACGAGATCGAGGGCGCTATCAAGGATAACACCAAGGCTCTTTATGTAGAGACTCTTGGAAACCCGAACAGCGAGGTAGTAGACATCGAGAAGTGGGCACAGATCGCTCATAAGCATGGCCTTCCACTCATCGTTGACAATACCTTCGCTACTCCATATTACATCAGACCAATCGAGTACGGCGCAGATATCGTAGTTCACTCAGCTACAAAGTTCATCGGCGGACACGGAACCACAATCGGCGGTGTCATCGTAGATGGCGGAAAGTTTGACTGGGCTTCATCAGAAAAATACCCATGGCTTACTGAACCAAACCCATCCTACCATGGACTTTCATTCGCTAAGGATACAGCTCCAGCTGTTATCGCTACTTATCTTCGTGCTATCATCCTTCGTGATGAGGGCGCTACACTCAGCCCAATCCACGCATGGATCTTCCTTCAGGGACTTGAGACACTTTCACTTCGTGTTGAGAGACAGGTTCAGAACGCACTGAAGGTAGTTGAATATTTACAGACCAGACCTGAGGTAGAGTACATCTCTCACCCAGCAGCATCAAAGGACCCTCTGCAGCAGCAACTCTATAAAAAGTACCTTCCGAATGGCGGTGCATCAATCTTCACCTTCGACATCAAGGGCGATGAGAACACAGCAAAGAAGTTCATCGATCACCTCGAGCTCTTCTCACTCCTCGCAAATGTCGCAGATGTTAAGTCACTCGTTATTCATCCGGCTTCAACAACTCATTCAGAGGACAGCCCGGAGGAGCTTCTCGAGCAGGGCATCAAGCCAAACACCATCCGTCTTTCAATCGGAACCGAGCACATCGATGACATCATCGAGGACCTCGAGCAGGGCTTCGAATCACTGAAAAAATAAACGAAAGCCAATACATTCTTCCTACACTTTTCATACTTACTATACTTACTTTACATATCAAGGGACTGCGGAGCAGTCCCTTTTTCATACTCACCCTGGGAAGTGGCCTGGCTTTTCAATATTTCGCCCATCCGGCTCTCAAAGATACAAACCACTGGATGGAGTTGCAATAATTCGCCCATCCGGTTGATAAAGATACAAATCACTATTTGGAGTTGCAATATACAAAGGGAAATTTTCAATAAGATACAAACGCTGACTCCCAGTTGCAATATATAGCGGGGTGAAATTAAAAAAATACCCCCGGCGGGTGTTTAGTAAAGTTTCATTTTACATTGTGTGCAATCTATTATATAATAGAGCCTGATATTTTGTTATTACTAAAACTTCGCACCTGATCTGAGCCAGAGATTACATACAGAAAAGAGATGAAGTCAAATCTGTATGTAAAGAAATCTGGAAGATTACATACAGAAAGGCAAACAAGTCTAATCTGTATGTAAAGCGAGCTTGGAAATGACATACAGAAAAGCAAGCAAGTCAAATATGTATGTAAAGACGGCTGGAAAATGACATACAGAAAGGCAAACAAGTCAAATATGTATGTAGAGACGGCTGGAAAATGACATACAAAAGAGCAGCCAAGTCAAATCTGTATGTTAAGCGAGCAGGAAAATGACATACAGAAGAGCAAGCAAGTCAAATATGTATGTAAAGACGGCTGGAAAATTACATACAGAAAGGCAAACAAGTCAAATATGTATGTAAAGACGGCTGGAAAATGACATACAGAAAAGCAATCAAGCTAAATCTGTATGTAAAGAAATCTGGAAAATGACATACAGAAAAGCAAACAAGTCAAATCTGTATGTAAAACGGTGGAAGTTTTAGGTGTTTAGGAGAACGTAAAATGTATGAAAGGGCATAGAAACCTGCTTGCTGCGATGCGCGCAGGAGAGGAGCTCACAAGCAGGGAAGAAGTGCTTCTAATAGCGCAGCTGGCGCTTCCGGCGATAGTCGCGCAGCTGTCCTCGATCATCATGCAGTACATAGACGCATCGATGGTGGGACAGCTCGGAGCCACGGATTCAGCGGCAATAGGCCTGGTATCATCAACTACCTGGCTGATCGGAGGCATCTGTACATCGGCCTGCATGGGCTTTGCAGTTCTTATAGCCCACCGTATCGGGGCAGGAGAGGAGAAGGAAGCTAGAAATGTCGTAAAAATAGGCCTCCTGGTGGCGCTGGCCATAAGCATAGTATTCTCAGCCTTCTGTGTGATTTTCTCAGGGAAGATACCAGTATGGCTAGGCGGCGATGCAAAAGTAGCTCCGCGGGCCTCGCAGTATTTCCTGATATATGCGGCGGCGCTGCCGGCGATGCAGATGATGTATTCGACGGCGGGAATAGTCGAAGCCTCCGGGAACATGAAGCTTCCAAGCATCCTTGGCATTTTGGAATGTGCGCTCGACGTAGTCTTCAATCTGGTGTTTATTTTTCCTACAAGAAAAGTAAACGGCATCACGGTTTTTGGCTTCGGGATGGAAATTCGAGGCGCGGCATTAGGAACTGCGCTGGCAGAAATTGTTGCGGCAGTCACAGGACTTATCTATGTGTTGAAGATTTCAAAGGTCCTAAGGCCGCGCGCCGGCGAGAGGATGCGCGATGTGAAGCTTACAATAAAGAGAGCTTTTCGAATCTCGATTCCGTCCGCGATAGAGTCGCTAATAATGGGCGGCGCGCAGGTCGTATCGACTACGATAGTAGCGCCACTCGGCGCGATTTCCATCGCAGCGAATTCTTTTGCGGTCACGGCAGAAAGCCTCTGCTACATGCCGGGCTACGGCATCCAGTCCGCGGCGGTAACTCTTATAGGGCAGTGCTACGGAGCGAAGAGACATGAGCTGACGAGAAAGCTCGGTTTTCTGACCACACTGTGTGGAATCGTTGTGATGTCGGCGGCCGGGGTGCTGATGTATATTTTTGCGCCGCAGATGATAGGAATTTTGACACCGAACAAGGTGATAAGAGACTTGGGAACTGAGGTGCTTCGAATCGAGGCCTTCGCTGAGCCGATGTTTGGAGCATCAATTGTGGCTAGCGGCGTCTTCAGAGGCACAGGAGATACGCTTTCATCGATGATCCGGAATATCATCAGCATGTGGGGAGTCAGAATCCCGATGGCAGCAGTCCTTTCCGGCAGGCTTGGACTGCGGGGCGTATGGATAGCGATGTGCACGGAGCTCATCATCAGAGGTATCCTCTTCCTGACTCATCTGGCGGGAGGCCGTTGGGACAGGGTGAAGGAGTAATGGATGCTTTCTCACAGGAAAGCATCTGACGGGGACAGAGTAAAGGAGTAAATTATGCAGGATGTATGGCAGGTAGTAGTCCAGTCGTTCCCGCAGCTTTTGAGCCGCGGACTATTGATGACAATACCTCTTACTGTAATTTCATTTGCGATAGCCTTAGTCATTGCGGTAGTCGTGGCCTTGGTTCAGTTCGCGAAGGTGCCGGTATTAAGGCAGATCTGCAGATTTTATATCTGGGTAATCAGAGGAACACCGCTGCTCGTCCAGCTGTACGTGATCTTCTTTGGACTCCCGTCAATCGGTGTAAATATTGACGCGTTCCCAGCAGCAGTCGTCGTTTTTTCTATAAATGAAGGAGCCTATGCAGCCGAAACCTTAAGAGGAGCCTTAGAGAGCGTGCCGGCAGGACAGCTTGAGGCAGGCAGATGCGTGGGCATGAGCTATGTGCAGATCATGTGGCACGTAATTCTGCCTCAGACCTTCAGGACAGCCTTCCCAGCACTAGGAAACGAGCTTATCGACATGGTAAAGAACACTTCGCTCGCCGCGAATATCACAGTCACAGAGATGTTCTTCCAGGCGCAGCGAATCGCAGGCCGCACGTATCAGACGATGGCACTTTATCTCGAGGTTGCTGTCATCTACCTGATTTTCTCGACAGTACTTTCCCTGCTGCAGAGACTCGGCGAGAAAAAGCTCAGCGCATACGGGAGGCAGTAATGGCATTACTTGATTTAAAAAATATCCGCAAAAAATTCGACTCTACTGAGGTCTTAAAGGGCGTAAGCTTTGACGTCGAAAAGGGCGAGGTAGTTTCAATCCTTGGACCATCAGGATCGGGAAAGACAACTCTTCTCAGGTGCATCAATTTCCTCGAGAGAGCAGATTCCGGCACGATGGAATTCGATGGGACGAGCTACGACCTGGGAACTATATCAAAGAAGGACATGCTTGCCATTCAGAAAAAGACCGGCTTTGTGTTCCAGGACTATAACCTGTTCAGAAATAAAAATGTCCTCGATAACGTCACCTTAGGCCTCACCTCTGCTAGAAAAATTCCAAAGGATAAGGCAGAGAAAAAGGCAATGGACATGCTCTCCCGCGTAGGAATGGCGGACTACGCAAAGCAGTATCCGTCGCAGCTTTCGGGTGGGCAGCAGCAGAGAGTTGCGATAGCGAGGGCATTGGCCACAGACCCGGAGATCATTTATTTTGACGAGCCGACATCGGCATTGGACCCACAGCTTACCGGCGAGGTGCTTTCAGTTATGAGAAAGCTTGCCTCAGACGGTATGACGATGCTTGTAGTCACCCATGAGATGTCATTTGCGAGAGAGGTCTCGAGCAAGGTCATTTTCATGGATGGAGGGGTAGTCGCCGAAAGCGGCAGCCCCGAAGATATATTTACTCATCCCAAGAAGGATAGAACAAGAGAGTTTTTAAGACTGGAGGAAAAAACAAAATGAAAAAGAGATTACTTGCAGCTGTTCTGGCAGCAACGACCGTACTTCTTTGTGCCTGCGGTTCTACGAGCGCGAGCACTGCATCAGGTAACAGTGAAAGCGACCATCTCGAGCAGATAAAGATGGCCGGAAAGATAGTAGTGGGGCTCGAAGGAGACTGGCAGCCGTTTTCATATCATGACGACAACGACAAGCTCGTTGGGTATGATGTAGAGGTTGCTCAGAATATTGCAAAGAAGTTAGGCGTCAAGGCAGACATCCAGGAGGGCCCGTGGGACGGACTTTTCGCAGGAATGGATTCAGGCAGGTACGACATAGTGGTCAACGGTGTCGATGTGACTGAGGAGAGACAGAAGAAGTACGATTTCTCAGATCCGTATGCCTATGACCACACTGTACTTATCGTAAAGAAGGGAAATACCGATATCAAGAGCTTCGATGACCTGAAGGGCAAGACCACGGCGAATTCCATCGGCTCCACCTACCAGGAGATAGGCGAGCAGTACGGAGCTACAGTAAAGGGCGTAGATACCTTGGTTGAGACACTTCAAATGGTAAAGAACGGGCAGGTGGATGCCACTATTAATGCGTCCACCTCATTCGGCGATTACATGAAGTACAACCCGGATGATCCGCTCGAGATAGCCGCTACTGCAGAGGAAGCCACGGCCTATGCCATCCCTATGGAGAAGGGTGAGGTGAATGCGACTCTTAAGGAGGCAATCAACAAGGCCTTAAAGGAGATGCGTGACGACGGCACATTAAAACAGCTTTCAGAGAAATATTTCGGGGCTGACCTGACAAACGAATAAATTTATGCAACCAGCCGCGGAGACGTTTATTTTTACAAGAAAAATACAGCGCCCTCGCGGCATTTCTATCTGTGTTTTTAAGCAAAACAGGTTGACAAGAAGCCATTAAAAAAATAAAATAGTAGGTGTGTGAGTCCGAATTGTGTTATCCAAAAAGGTGGGCAGCATTAAAGACAGCATATAAATCAGACCATGGTAATGGCTGTGTTTTAATAATTGGAGGGAATTTTATATGTTCGGAAGAAAGAAGAAAATTGAAGCGCAGGCTCCTGAGGCTCAGGTAGAGAAGATTGACATCACGAAGGAGATGCAGCCTGTTATAGACAGCGGGAATTATATTCTCGAGCAGAAGGACAAGCTCCAGCAGGAAGAACAGAACACTTCTGACGCATTAGGTGAGATAAAGGATTCTTTCCAGATGGTAGAACAGCGTTCTGACGAAGTAACTGAGTCAATGGAACAGTTCAACGAGCGCTTCAAGGAGGTTACATCTGTTACAGAGAACTTCGAGCAGATCATCAAGAAGATGCTCGCTACAGCAGATGACACCCACAGGAATATGAATAATGTCCGTACCTCATCCTCATCTGTAAACGACACGATCTCTACAGTAGAGGAAGTATTCAGGGAGTTCCAGTCAAGCTTCGATGAAATCCTCGAGAAAGTTAATGCCATCAACGGCATTGCAAACCAGACCAACCTTCTTGCACTCAACGCTTCAATTGAGGCTGCAAGAGCTGGTGAGAGTGGTAGAGGATTCGCAGTCGTAGCTGATCAGGTAAACGAGCTTTCAAGTAATATCAAGACCCTCGTTGCTTCAATCGGTGAGTCCATGGAGAAGCTGAACCAGAATAACAACCGTCTGATGAACTCCATCAATGATACAAGAACAGCTATTCAGGATTCTATGACTCATATCAATGAGACAGAGGAGATTGTCGATTCTATCAAGTCTGTAGCAGGTGAGATCGAAGAAGGTAACACAAATATGGTTGGCGTCATCGGTAAGTGCTCAGAGGATATGAACTCACTCCAGACCACTATGGAGGAGTCAAAGCCTTATTATAAGGAAGTATCCGACCACATCGATTCGCTTTCTACAAATATCTCGAATAAGAACCTGATATTTGATGATATGACAAATACCCTCCAGCAGTTCCCAGAGCTGGTAAAGAGAGTAGAGGAAAGAGTTCAGCAGGGGCAGCAGTAAGCCTCAATAAATCATAGGAGATATTTCAAAATGAAAAAAGTAGAAGATTATGTACGTACGATTCCTGATTTCCCGGAAAAGGGCATTATGTTCCGTGACATCACGACAGTCCTTAAGGATCCGGATGGATTCGAGCTTGCTATCGATGAGCTCCAGGGATTCCTCGAAGGAGTAGACTTCGACGTTATAGCGGGAACAGAGTCGAGAGGCTTTATTTTCGGAACGCCTCTGGCCTATAATCTTCATAAGCCGTTTGTACTTATCAGAAAAAAGGGTAAGCTTCCAGCTGAGACAGTAGAGCAGACCTACGACCTCGAGTATGGCACAGCTACTATCGAGATGCATAAGGATTCTATCCAGCCAGGACAGAAGGTTGTACTTGTAGACGATCTGATTGCTACAGGCGGTACTATAGAGGCAGCTGCAAAGCTTGTAGAGAAGCTCGGCGGCAAGGTCGTAAAGATGATTTTCCTTATGGAGCTTGCTGGTCTCAAGGGCCGTGAGAGACTTAAGAATTATGAGATTGATTCTGTAATCACGTATCCTGGAAACTGATACTTTGAGTAAATGATGCATTAAGTGTTGATATAGTTTCCAAGCGGGCTTGTAAATGCGGCTTTCGAATTAATTATCGACGGATGCATCTCTGATTAAAAAATATTTAGAAGGGGTGGCAGTGGGATTTTGTCTCCCACTGCTTTTTTATTATCTATGAGAGATATTTCTTTAGTGATTATGGCAGCCGGCATCGGTTCACGCTTCGGCGGCGGGATCAAGCAACTGGCTTCTGTCGGTGAGGATGGGAGCATTATCATGGACTACTCAGTCCATGATGCCATCGAGGCTGGATTCGATGAAATCATCTTTATCATCAGGGATGAGATAGAGAAGGATTTCATGGACATCATCGGGCACCGTATCGAGAAGGCAGCTTCCGCGCGAAATGTCCGTGTATACTATGTGAATCAGTCGCTTACGATTCTGCCGAAGGGTTTTACTCTGCCAGCTGGCCGTACAAAACCGTGGGGAACCGGAAAGGCAGTGCTTTCAGCATCAACGCTTCTTGATAAGCCATTTGCTGTAATAAATGCCGATGACTACTATGGCAAAGAGGCTTTCGTTCAGATGGCTGATTTCCTTAAGAATACTCCGGAGGATTCAAGAGACCACTACTGCATGGCAGGCTTCCTTTTGAAAAATACCTTAAGTGATTTTGGCTCAGTTACCCGTGGAATCTGTCGTGCCACAGATGACGGCTTCCTTTCTGGAATCGAGGAGACTCACGATGTAAAGAAGCTCCCAGGCGGAAAGGCCGCTGGCGAATTCGGAGAAGTCGATGTGAATTCACTTGTCTCGATGAATATGTGGGGATTTACACCAGACTTCGTTTCAAAGCTTTCAGATGGTTTTGTCGAATTCCTCGATAAAGTCTTAAATCGTGGCGAGGGAGACCCGATGAAGGCTGAGTATCTGCTTCCGAACTTTGTCGAAGAGCTGCTTCAGAAAAATGAAGTAGATGTAAAAGTCCTTCCGTCAAAGGATACCTGGTATGGCCTGACTTATAAGGAGGACATCCCAGCAGTTCGGGAGGCATTTAAGAGAATGGTGTCCTCTGGGGTTTACGCTAGTCCGTTATTTGGAGACTGATATAACGTACAGAAATAAGAAAAGCTGGAATCTGTCCGTAAGATTCTGAGCGTTGTTACATACAGAAATAAGAAAAGCTGAGATCTGTCCGTAAAAATCTGAGCGTTGTTACGTACAGAAATAAGAAATGTTGAAATCTGTCCGTAAAAACGTCAAAGAAATTACGTACAGAAATGAGATTTGATGGAATCTGTCCGTAAGAATTTCTGTCAGTTGACATACAGAAATGAGATTTAATGGATTCTGTATGTAAGAATTCCTGTCAGTTGACATACAGAAATAAGAAAAGCTGGAATCTGTCTGTAATAACGGCAAAGAAATTACATACAGAAATGAGAGATACTGGAATCTGTCTGTAATAATGGCAAAGAAATTACATACATAAATGAAAAATACTGGAATCTGTCTGTAATAACGGCACAAAACTTACGTACAGAAATTAGAAAAACAAAATTCTGTCCGTAAGCAGGCTGCCACAAGCTTATTTAATAAGACAAATGATATCCGAGAGGCTCTTTGCTGTAGCATAGAGTCTCTTTTTTAGTTCAAAATCTGGTTCTGTCAGATCTGGCACCATTATAGTGTCAATGCCTGCATTGATTGCTGACATGCAGCCGTTTGGGGAGTCTTCTACAGCAAGACATTCGGAAGGTGCGAGGCCCAGTCGGTCAGCAGCAAGCAGATATGGATCTGGATAAGGCTTACCACGCTTAGCCTCGTGAGCGCTTATTACATCATCGAAGTGCTCGTATAGTCCTGCATTCTTCAGCCTCCCTGTTGCAGCTACAAGATTTGTAGCAGTAACTACAACTGCCTTTATTCCAGACCTATGGCAGTAGTCGAGGATTTCCATAATACCCGGCTTCAGAGGCACAGGATTATCCTGCAGATATTTCATGACAGAGTCAGCAACAGCGGTGTGAAGCTCATCGTAATCGACAGCGTCCCCGTGTCTGTCCTGTAACAGCTTCTTGGAATCATCGCGGTTTAATGATCTTAAGTCTAGAGAATCCTGGTAAGTGAATTCGTTCATCCCGAGATCCTTTGCACATTGATTCCAATAGATATTATAGATTCTCTCAGTATCTGTAATCGTGCCGTCCATATCGAACAGAACGGCCTTCCAGTTTTTCTTCATAAAAACTCCAAATGATAATTTTTTTAGTTTCGTTGCACTATTCTGACTACTCCTCGGGGCAAGCCCCGAGGGTTCCTCTGACTGTGGTGTTCTAGGATCGTTCGCTTACGCGAGGGAACATAGATGATGCACAGGAGCAGCAACACTTTACCTTCGCACATACCCTTACAGGCTGCCTTGCGGGACAACTCCCACGTTGACGAAGAGATTTTTGTACCGATGGGTACAGGGAAGCGCAGTCGGTCTCCCTGTTATATTATCAAAGTTATTTATCAGGCTATCTTTATACCACTGTTTAATATCTTTATCTTATTATCCTTTATCCACGCCATAAGTTCTTTTTCTTTCTGATATTCAGTTTTTGGCTTTCTTTTCATTTTCGTCATGGGCTTTCTGTTCCGCTATATACTTTTTGACAGTCTCCTCGCTGATATGCCCCACCGTTGAGACAAAGTATCCGGATGACCATAGTACTCCGCATCTGGCATAGAACCTTTTGAGCTGTGGATATGCTCTGAACAGTTCTATTGCACTCCAGCTCTTTAAAGTCCGGGCTATATCGCAAGGAGCGACAGTCTGCGGACAGTCTACAAAGATATGGATATGATCCGGCATGACTTCCAGTGCTTTTATTGAGTATCCATACCTGGTACATATATCAGCGAGGATCTTTTTAAGTGTCACATCTACGCCGTCCTTTAATACCGAGAATCTGAACTTAGGGCACCAGATGATATGATACTGTGTAAGGTACCTGCAGTGTGATGCATGGTGGTACTGCTCGTTATTCCTGTCCATCATCATTACCGTCTGTGAGCTGATACTTTTCCTTTATGCCTCTTCTCATCAGATCAAGGAATGTTACTGTACGCCCTTCATCTACCGAATAGATACGTGCCAGGTTTTCCAGTTGGTCTTTCCACACAGTGGGTATTGTTATGTTTATCTGTGTATTTCCTTTTTTTGACTGTGCCATGTGATACCTCTCTTGTCACCACTTTATTATCATATATTATATATTTTTTCTATGAAAACATCAAGAGCTGTGCATCAAATTGAAGGTGGCTTCATCCCCGAGGTTTGCCTCGGGGGGTTCACCTTTGTGTAAGTTAAAGTTTATTTTATAACAGATTTTGATCGAACGTACACATTTTTCTCCAAATCTGATAAAATAAAAAGAATAAGGCTAACACAATCTATAAAAGGAGTAAACAGGTGAGAAAAAGATTTGTAAATTCAATCATAGCAGCAGCGCTGGTCTGCGCGTGTCTCGTCACTGGCTGCGCAGGCGGCAATACTTCAGGCAGTGCCGGGAAGGCATCAAATGTCTCTTACATGGAGAGCATCAACGGGAAGTTGAAGGAAAATGTGCCGGACGATAAGTATCGGACGACTTACGAGATTTTTGTCGGGTCGTTCTATGATTCAAACGGTGACGGAATCGGTGACCTGAAGGGAGTCGAGGAGAAACTCGACTATATAAAGGGAATGGGCTTCAACCAGATCTGGCTTATGCCGATATGTCCATCACCGTCATATCACAAGTACGATGTGACTGACTACATGTCGATAGATCCTGATTATGGCACAATGGAGGACTTCGAGAGCCTTGTGGCAGCCTGCCATAAGGACGGAATAAAGATAATAACAGATTTGGTCTTAAACCACACTTCAACCCAGCATCCATGGTTCCAGAAGGCAAAGGAGTACCTGAAAAACCTGAAGGACGGCGAGAAGCCGGATGTGAAGAAGTGCCCGTATGTGAACTACTATAATTTCACCCGCGAGGAGGGTGAGAGCGGATATTCCCAGCTGGCTGGCAGCATGTGGTACTATGAGGCGCAGTTCTGGGAAGGTATGCCAGACCTGAACCTCGATAACAAGGCGGTCAGGGATGAGATTAAAAAAATAACCGATTTCTGGCTCGATGAGGGCGTAGACGGCTTCAGACTAGATGCCACCACCAGCTACTACACCGGAAATGAGGAGAAGAATATCGAATTCCTGAAGTGGCTCAACGATGAGGTAAAGGCAAAGAATCCAGACGCCTATATGGTAGGTGAGTGCTGGACAGACCTTGCTACTTATAGCAGATATTACAAGAGTGGAGTAGACAGCTTTTTCGACTTTGACTTTGCAAACACCGATGGAGTCATAAAAAAGACAGTAAACGGTGAAACTACAGCAAAGGGCTATGGAGAGGAGATGGTCACAGCTCAGGATAAGATCTCTGAGAACTCAGATGGCAAAGGTATCGAAGCACCATTCTATACAAATCACGACCTGGCACGTTCAGCTGGATATTATCCAGGAGATGACGGCTCGAAGACAAAGTTTGCCGAAGGCCTGAATCTGATGATGAGCGGCTGCGCCTTTGTCTACTATGGCGAAGAAATCGGAATGAAGGGCAGTGGCAGTGATGAAAACAAACGAGCACCGATGTACTGGACCTCAGACAGCACAGCAAAAGGCATGACCAAGGGCCCAAAGGATATGGACCTCTTTGATATGAAGTACGATCCGGAAGACAAGCAGGTAAAGTCTGACAGCTCAATCTTAAGCTACGTAAAGCAGGCCATTAAGCTCCGTAATTCCTTCCCGGCTATAGCACGCGGAACTATTACACTTGATGAGAACGCATCAGGAGATAACATCCTCGTAATCACAAAGACACCATCAGACTCATTATACGATCCGGTAGTTTTAGTCTATAACACCGGAGAAAAGTCAGCAACACTGAAGAAGTCGAATCTCCCAGATGGATTTACAAAGCTTTCTGGGGTACTTACAGTGGATAAGAATAAGATCACAGAGAAGGACGGCACGATCACAATGCCAAAGGAGAGTATAGCAGTTTATACCAAATAATCATTAGAAGATACCTTTCAATAACCCCTATTGAAAGGTATCTTTATTAATAAAAATTTCTTGAAAAAAATAAAATTTTTTTCAAAAAGGGGTTATATAATTTCTGCTTCTCCCGATAATAAAAGTGTAAGGAAAAGAGAGATGTATCAGGCAGGATACCAAAGCTTACGTGCACTAGGGTGGAGGCATTTAACACAGATACATCAATCTTCCAAAAGCGTACAGGCAGGGAATGGATTTCCTGTCAGACAAACCAGGAAGGAACCTGGTGTCTTAAACATATTACATGGAGGTAATTTCATATGGTAGTACAGCACAACATGCAGGCAGCAAATGCCAACAGAATGCTCGGAATCACAACTGGAGCACAGGCTAAGAGCACAGAGAAACTTTCATCAGGATACAAGATCAACCGTGCAGCAGATGATGCAGCAGGCCTTGCTATTTCTGAGAAGATGAGATCACAGATCCGTGGTCTTGACAGAGCTTCAACAAACGCTCAGGATGGTATCTCAGTAGTTCAGACAGCTGAGGGTGCTTTAAACGAGGTTCATTCAATGCTTCAGCGTATGAATGAGCTTGCTACACAGGCTGCTAACGATACCAATACTTCTCAGGACAGAAGCCAGATCCAGCTCGAGATTAACCAGCTTACATCAGAGATTAACCGTGTTAGATCAACAACTCAGTTCAACACAATGAACCTTCTTTCTGGATCATTCAAGAACAAGAACCTTCAGGTTGGTTCTCTTTCAGGTCAGAGCATCGAGCTTAATATCAGTAACATGAGTGCTAGTGCACTTGGTGTAAGCGGACTTAAGGTTTCAAGCCACCTTAAGGCTGGTAACGCAATGTCTAAAATCCAGAAGGCTATCGATAAGGTTTCTACTCAGAGAGCTAAGCTTGGTGCCGTTCAGAACAGACTTGAGCATACAATTGCAAACCTCGACAACGTATCTGAGAATACTCAGGCAGCTGAGTCACGTATCCGTGATACAGATATGGCTAAAGAGATGGTTACCTACAGCAAGAACAACATTCTTATGCAGGCTGGCCAGTCAATGCTCGCACAGGCTAATCAGTCTAACCAGGGAGTTCTTTCTCTCCTTCAGTAATGGTTATACCGCAGGCTTGATGTCTGCATGACTTTACGATTCAATAGTGCACAAACCGCTTAGCGGTGATCGGAAGTCCGAAAGTTACGGGCTTCCGATTCTTTTATAAGAGGCGGAAAACTAGCATATGACGAAAGTAATCACATATGGTACATTCGATTTATTCCATCAGGGACACTATAATCTCTTGAAACACGCTAAGGCACTTGGCGACTATCTGATAGTTGGAGTTACTTCAGAGCATTTCGATGAGAACCGTGGCAAAATAAATGTTCTTGAGGATGTTCTGACCAGGGTTCAGCATGTCCGTGACACTGGCTTTGCAGACCAGATTATTATAGAAGATCACGAGGGACAGAAGATTGAGGATATCCAGAGGTATGGAGTAGATATCTTCACTGTCGGCAGCGACTGGGTCGGTACCTTTGATTATCTGAATCAGTATTGTAAGGTTGTCTACCTGCCACGAACTCCTGACATTTCTTCTACAGCCATCAGGTCGAATATGTTCCAGCCGGTGCGTATAGGAATAGTCGGTACAGGTCGTATGGCACCTAGATTTATCTCAGAAGCTAAGTATGTCAGTGGTGCACAGATTATAGCGGCGTATAACCCTGTAAATGATGCAGAGAGTTTTTCTGAGTTCAGAACGCATTTTCCATCACTTATATATGAGACAGAGAATTATGAACATTTCCTGGAACTAATAGACGCTGTTTACATAGCATCTCCAAACGAAACACACTATAATTATGCCCAAAAGGCTTTACTTCAAGGAAAACATGTGCTTTCCGAAAAACCGTTGGCTTTCACTAAGAGAGAGACGCAGGAACTTTATGATTTGGCAGAAACGAAAAACCTCGTACTTCTTGAAGCAGTAAAAGCTGCTTACTGTCCGGGTTTTCAGGAGCTTATCAATGTTGCAGAAAGCGGCAGAATAGGAGAGATAAAAGATATCGAGGCCGATTTTACGCGATTGGCTGCTGAAAATTCCAGAGAGCGGACTGATGCTGAGTATGGTGGAGCATTCTATGAGTTCGGCCCTTCAGTACTTGTACCTATCATAAAGCTCTTAGGTACTAACTATAAAGATATATCATTTCACAGTATTTTTGACACCAGCGGGGTGGATGAATATGATAAAATGGATATATATTATGATAATGCTATGGCATCAGCCAGAACCGGAGTTGCTGTAAAGACAGAAGGACAGCTCGTTATCTCCGGAACAAAGGGATATATCCTGGCACAGTCACCATGGTGGCTTACAAAGCATTTTGAGGTCAGATATGAGGACTCTGAGAAAATCGAATCCTACGATCCACCGTTCAGAGGAGATGGACTGCGTTATGAGATCAGTGAATTCATCAGAAAGATAATAGGATTTTCAAGAAATGGCTATAAGCTTACAGCTGAAGAATCTATTTTTATGGCGGAGATTATAGAAAAATACACAGAGTATAAAAATAAACAGACTTCAGGGATTGACCATTTAAATTAAAAGAGGAATACAATGAAACTGGATTTTCCAAAAGAATTTTTCGATGAAGAGGTAAGAGATGGCTTTACAGTATCTTCCGAGATGAAGCATGCATGGGCAGCAGAAATGGAAGTGCTGGCGAAGGTTGATGATATCTGTAAAGAGTATGGATTACACTATTTTGCCATGTATGGGACAATGCTTGGAGCTGTAAGGGACAAAGGATTTATAGCCTGGGATGATGATATCGATATCGGAATGCTGAGAAGTGACCTTACTACATTCGAAAGAATAGCCCCCATGGTCCTTCCTAAAGATCTGCATCTGGTCAGTTATTTGAGTATGAAAGAATATAATTTTATTATTCCGAGAGTTACAAATGGAGTAGATTTTCCAGGCTCAGTAGAGATGCTGCAAGACAGGATGGATCATTATCATGGATGGCCGTATATAGCAGGAATAGATATTTTTCCATTGGATTATATACCGGAAGGACAGGAAAGAGTTAATCAAAATGGCTGCTTATCATTCATGGAAGAATGCCTGCAGTGCTGGCAGAATGACAAGATTTCGTTAGCTGATAAACGTTATTTGACAGTTCAATTAGAAAAGGCTTTGAATGTCACGATTAAGGAGAACGAAAATGTCAATGAAATCGTAAATCAGTTGACAAAGCTTGAAGATGCAGCCTGCGCCATGTATGGTCCAAAGGATACTGATAAAGTAGGAATCGCCATGAGGGAATTGAAGTTCCCGGTTGAACTGTTCGAGCATACCCAGATGCTGCCGTTTGAGTTCACAGAGATACCTATCCCACTTGGCTATAAAGAGTTCCTGACAGCACATTATGGTGATTATATGAAAAAAGTAAATTGTGGTTCATCCCATGATTATCCTTATTACAAGGAACAGAAAGAAATACTTCAAAAATTAGGAATAACGGTCAATTACTGAGAAAAGCATAGTTGTTAACTCATTAAATTAAATTTTTTTATGAATGAACGACAATATATCACATACCGAAAAATAAAAGCCTTCTTCAGAAGCCTGGCTTTTTACATCTGCAGGATTTTCCCGATAGAAAAGAATCTGATATGTGTCTGTACCTTTGAGGGCAAAGGTGGTTTCGGCTGCAATCCATGACTATCCTTTTTTCAAGGATCAAAAAGAGATTCTGGAGAAATATATAAGTGACAACCATCTAACAAAGAAAGAATTACTTGGTTGGGAATAGGGACGAAAACTTTGGTGAAGCTTGGAATCATAGGAACAGGAAGAATTGCAAATCGTTTTGTGCTTACATCAGAGACCGTACAGGGACTGAAGGTTAACGCAGTATATAATCCGCATCTTTTGAGCGCGGAAGCGTTTGCTGCGAATCATAAGCTTGCCCATGCATATTCTGATTTTGGATTATTTCTGGATGAGGTTGATGCAGTTTACATTGCGACACCTCATGAGACACATAAGGAATATGTGAGTAAGGCTTTAGATGCCGGAAAGCACGTTCTGTGTGAGAAACCGATGTGCTTCTCAAAAATAGATGCAGAGAGCCTTTTTTCAAAGGCAAAGGAGAAGCAACTTGTTCTGATGGAAGGATTTAAGACTGCCTACTGCCCAGGGTTTCAGTTGATTATGGAACAAATCAGGACGGGGAAAATCGGTGAAGTCGTTGATATCTCTGCAGCCTTTAGTCGTATTCCAGAGAATATGGCCGGGCTGAGAGAAGTGGAAAACAGAGAATATGGTGGAAGCTTCACAGAATATGGTTCCTATACCTTGCTTCCAATAGCGATGCTTTTTGGATGTCATCCCAAGGAGATGCGATTTTCATCAATATTAAATTCGAATGGGACGGATTGCTTTACGAAAGTAGATTTAGCCTTTGATAAGGGCTTTGCAGAAGGCAGAACAGGACTTGGTGTTAAGACGGAAGGCCAACTGGTAGTTAGTGGGACCCAAGGATATCTTTTAGCTCCTTCGCCATGGTGGCTGACAAAATACTTTGAAATACGACACGAAGATCCAAATGATGCAGAAAGATTTGAAACGAACTTTGATGGTAGTGGACTTCGATACGAGATGGAAGAGTTTCTGATGCAGATATCTGGAACGCGACCTACAAATAAAGAGATGCAAAATGTGAGTATATTTGCAGCTGAGATAATGGAAGAATTTCTGAAGAAAAGGATGTCTCAGAATGGAATTTGAGTATACAGTTGAAATCATCAGGAAAATTCAAAAAGTAGAACTTGAAATGCTCCTCGAGGTGGATCGCCTCTGTCGAGAAAACGGAATTATCTATGTGATGGATGGTGGGACACTTTTGGGAGCAGTACGTCATAAAGGTTTTATCCCTTGGGATGATGATGTTGATCTTAGGATGGATCGTAAAAACTACGATGCATTTTGTAAGTTGTGTGAGACAAAACTGGATTCAGAGAAATACTTCCTTCAGACAAACCATACGGATCCCGGTTATCGTTGGGGCTACGCAAGAATCCTACGCAAAGGTACTGTCTTCATGAGAAAGAATCAGGAGATGCTTACCATGCAGAGAGGTATTTTCCTGGATATCTTCCCTTGTGATGCACTTCCTGATCAGGAACCCCAAAAAACAATCTACAATTTCAAAAGTTTTCTGGCTAGAAAACTGGCATACTCACCTGTCGGCTTTCGACATGACCCGAATATTCTAAAGAGAGTCGCCTATATGTTCCTACAGCTCTTCCCTAAATCGGCCTCTGTGAAAATATTTGATGCTCTGGCAGATCAATATCGAATGGTACCGACAAGACTGGTCAGAACACCTGGTTGGGGAGACCATAAGGAAGCAATCGGATATCTCCGGAGCTGGATGGACGAGACTACCGAGTTGGAATTTGAAGGACATATGTTGATGGCACCAAGGGATTACGATGGATATCTTCGTATGAAGTTTGGAGAGGGTTATATGACTCCGCCCCCCATAGAGGCCAGGGTGCCGAAACATACGGTGACCGCGTTGGATTTTGGGAATGTGCTTTGTGATGAAGAGGTGGCAAAATGAAAGCATTTGAATTTGAATTACTGAGAGATATTGCTGAAGATGGTCAGAAAGATATGGCAGGAGCTAAGATGAATCCTGACTATTCAGTTACGATGGAAAATCTTGAAAGATCCGGACTGATTAAGGGTGGCAAGATCACTGAGGATGGATTACAGGCACTTAAGCCCTATAAAGTAGATAATGCTATTATCATGGCCGCAGGATTCAGCGCGAGATGTATGCCACTTTCGAAAGATATGCCGAAGGGACTCTTTTTAGTCAAAGGAGAGTCTTTGATGGAGAGAGATTCGTCAGCTGGTCGATGCGGGAATCCGGGAGATTATAGTGGTTACAGGCTATCTTCATGAGAAATATGATTTTCTTGCAGATAAGTATGGCGTAAAACTCATCTATAACGAGGATTACGATAAGTATAACAATATGTCTTCGCTATATGCGGCCAGGGATTATCTGAAAAACTCGTATGTGTTGTGTTCAGATAATTACTATGAGGAGAATGTATTCCACCAGTATGTTCTGGATTCCTATTATTCCTGTATTTATTCGGAAAAATTCTGTGACGAGTTCTGTGTGACAGAACT
>ONBW01000009.1:57988-59340 GCA_900316165.1 uncultured Lachnospiraceae bacterium
GTGATTACCGGTATCCATCGCGGAGGAGAACGTGCATGGTATACCATCGGAGACTGCTATTTTACAGAAGACTATTCAAATGTATTCAAGAAGTTCATGAACGAAGAATGGTCAGATATGGCAGTTCGAAATATGTTGATGGATGATTTTCAGATGAAACATATTGCGGATCTTCCTATGCAGATGAAGGAAAGAAGCCAGGGTGCTATTCTGGAATTCGATACATTGGAAGAAATCCGTGATTTTGATTCTGACTTCAAAAAGTTTGAAAAAAAGAATCTTGATGATAAAAATTCGGTAAATAAAGTATTCACAAAGTATGAAGAAGTTAGATCCTATCATTCTGTACCTACGGAGCAGTTAACCGGTCGTCTTCATTTGAATGAAAATTTATTCAAGCCGTCACCAAAGTGTTTTGATGTTTTAAAGACCATTACGGAAGAAGACCTGTATCTTTATGATCTGTCTCACGATGATTATCTCCTGGATGCAATCTCAGAACAGACGGGAATCTCATCGAATAACATTTTCATCCACGATGGTTCGGCAGAAGTCATCAAATCGATGTTCTCTATTCTCTTGAATGAAGGAGATAAGGTTCTGATTCCTAACCCCGGCTGGAGTTACTACAAGAGTGTCTCAGATGCCAAATTTGCAAAGTGCATTCCCTATGAGGTCAGGGATATCGGAGATACATATGCGTACAATATTGAGGACATCTTAAGCAAGGCCAAAGAGAATTCCCCTAAAATCATTGTAATTACATCGCCGCAGATGCCAACAGGTTGTGAAATCTCAGAAGCGGATATAGAGCGTATTATCTCTTCGAATGAACAGTCCGTAATTCTTCTGGATGAGGCATATTGGGGATTCCAGGGAGATAGTAGTGAATTTGAACATTACTTAATCACAAAATACGCCAATGTAGTAGTCTCTAGAACATTTTCTAAGTTCTATGGACTTGCAAATATTCGAATCGGATACGGATTATGTAGTTATCCTTTAAGAAGAACGATCGGTTTGGATCTCCCTCTTTTCCGCGCGTCAAGTATTAGCAGAAAGATGGCGACAGCAGCAGTTCGGGATAAAGAGTACTATGACAAGATGCGAGAAGAGATTGCAGCGGTGCGTGAGTGGTTTATCTCTGAATTGAATCAGATGGAAGGTGTTAAGGCATACAAAACCGGGTCGAATTTCGTATTTATCAGACTTGAGAATGCGGATGCTGATCGTGTAAGAGCATTCATGGAAGAGAATGGTATTCTGATTCGTTTATTTACAGATAAGGATGCGCTTCGACTTAGAATAACAATTGCTCCTAAAGATATTATGGAGAGGGTTGTACTGCAATT
>ONBW01000083.1 GCA_900316165.1 uncultured Lachnospiraceae bacterium
GGTCATACCAGAGCTTTCGGAATGCACCTTCAGAATCGCCTGTGATGTCACTAATCCGCTGTGCGGAAGCAATGGATGCAGCAGCGTCTTCGGTCCTCAAAAGGGAGCTGGACCAGAGGATATAGAGAATATGGATCGCTGGCTTGCCCGATATGCAAAAGTAGCCAGAACTCTTCATCCGGATGCTGATCCTGAATTTCCCGGAACAGGTGCTGCCGGTGGGATGGGCTTTGCCTTTCGCACATTTCTGCCCGCAAAGCTCGAGTCCGGAATCAAGATTGTTCTGGAGGAGACCCGTCTCGAATCATACCTGAAGGACGCTGATCTGATAATCACTGGTGAAGGACGGTTAGACTGTCAAACCGCCATGGGCAAGGTACCGGTCGGTGTCGCAAGCCTCGCAAAAGCACACGGGAAGCCTGTCATCGCATTTGCCGGAAGCGTCACCGATGATGCGAGCGCCTGCATAGAATGCGGCATCGATGCATATTTCCCTATCGTACGCGGCGTTTCGACATTAGAAGAAGCCTGTGACAACGAAAACGCCAGGAAAAATATGGCTGCTGCGGCCGAGCAGGCGGCCCGGCTTATTAAACTTACTCTATCATTCTCCAACTGCAGGTGAAAAAAGGGACAGGTCCATTTTTCATCTTTTTTCAGGTCGCTGCTTTTACTGCAAAAAAGGAGCAGCCTCCCCTTCTACCGGATGTCAATCTCCGGTGGCTCGTCGAGGTGCTCCGATACATACTTTCCGTCCTTTTTTCTCTGCTTCACACATTCCGTCAGTAGATATTCTATCTGCCCGTTTACCGAGCGGAAATCATCCTCAGCCCAGGCCGCAATTGCATCGTATAATTTTTCACTCAGTCGAAGCGGAACCTGCTTCTTTGACATCTGCTCACCTGCTTTCTGTATTTAACGCAAACAACGACTCTTGCCATACTGCACATACCAGGTATGGCAAAGTCGCCGCTTTCTCCCATTGATTTTTAGTACAGGCTGCCGGAATTTACGACAGGTTGCGCATCATGGCTGCCACACAGAACGACAAGAAGGTTAGATACCATAGCTGCCTTTCTTTCCTCATCGAGATCTACCATGCCACTATCCTTGAGCCTCTCCAGTGCCATCTCAACCATGCCGACTGCGCCGTCCACGATCATCTTTCTCGCGTCAATTACCGCTGAAGCCTGCTGTCTCTGCAGCATCACCGCGGCGATCTCAGGAGCGTATGCCAGATACGTGATTCTAGCCTCTTCGATCACAAGACCGGCATTTTCCACCTTTTTCTGAATCAGATCACGGATCCGTTCCGCCACAACTGTCGTAGACCCGCGAAGGCTGCCGTCATCCGCCATTCCGTCACCTGTGGTGTCGATATTCGGCGCAACATCGTACGGATAGATCTTTACTATATCGCGCACCGCCGCATCCACCTGTAGTGAGAGATATTCCTTATAATTATCAACGTTGAAAACCGCCTTTGCAGTATCACTTACTCTCCAGATCACTGCTACACCGATCTCCACCGGATTGCCCAGCACATCGTTAACCTTCTGTTTTGCATTGTTAAGTGTCATCGCTTTAAGAGAAATCTTCCGGTTCTCCATCACCTCGGTGCTGTTAGCCGAAGAAAGTGACAGCTGAAGTCCATGAATCGAAGCGTTCTCATTCACATCGCCGCTCTGTCCCAGCCTGGTCTTCGCAGCAGGGTTTACCGATGAGCAGAAGGGATTCACATAATAGAATCCGTCTGTTTTAATCGTTCCTATATACTTTCCAAAGAGTGTGAGCACCAGAGCTTCCTGCGGCTTTACGATTTTTAGTCCCATAAAAAATATCCATCCGAGTGCCCACCACAGAATAGCCGGAATAATCGCAGGCAAAAGCGGAAGATCCTCTGTTCCAAACCGAATCCCTGCCACAAACAGGAATACAGACGCTGCATAAGCTAAAATAAGCAGCAGCAAAACATGAATACCATTACTCTTCTTCACCAGTTCCTTCTCTTCCATAGCGTTTTCCTTTCCGCCCTTGACAGGCTCTGTATCGCAACCGATATTGTATTGATATCATTATGATATCAGATTGTCAGAAAAAGTCAAGAAAAAAAGCATGACATTTCAGAAAATGTCATGTCTGGCATAAAAAGATGAAAAGGTGTCTGTCCCTTTTTTCACCTGTATGATAGAATGGGGTAAAGGAGGTAGGTCATATGATTAGGAAACTTCTTGCTTCAATCACTGTACTTATACTGGCTGTGATATCCGCCTGCCCTGTGGCCGCCAGAGGGGAAACTGACATAGTATCAAAAGAGACAGCTGTCGTCTCCAGTGGCTCGTCCATAGTTTCAACCGGATCCTCTATAGTCTCCAGCGGCCCTTCTATAGTGTATGCGAAGATTTCACTTAAAAAATCTAAGATAAGCCTCTACCCGAATCAGACCCTCCGCCTGTCCGTAAAGTGGGGCAAGGGGAGGAAATCTAAGCTGACCTGGACTGTCGATGACAAAAAAATCGCCAGAGTCTCAGCAAAGGGTAATGTCCGCGCTCTTTATCCCGGCACGACTAAAATCACTGTAAAATCTGCTCACGGCGGCAAAGCCACTGCGACTGTCACGGTAAAAACTCCTAATATGAAAAAGACCGTTTATCTGACATTTGACGACGGACCGGGGAGTCGTGTCACACCAAAGCTTCTCAAGGTGCTGCGTGACAGCGGCGTGAAGGCGACTTTTTTCATAGTGGGCTCCATGGCGAAGGGGCATGAGGATCTGCTGCGCCAGATGGTAGCTGACGGGCATACACTCGCCATTCACACCTACACACATGACTTCCAAAAAATATATAGCAGTAAGTCTGCGTATCTTTCTGATTTTTACAAGACTAAAAAACTGATAGAGGATGCAACAGGTGTTTCGCCGAAATACTTCAGATTTCCGGGAGGCGGAAACAACCACTATCTCTCCAGCTCTCTTAGAAGCCAGATACTTAAGGCGCTCCACAAGGAAGGATTTACCGCAATCGACTGGAACGCCGGCACCTCAGATGCTGCCAGTACGTATTACAGCGAATCGACCCTGATAAGAAACGGAAAAACCTCCCACTGGGGTAAGGGGCCGATCATCCTCCTGCAGCACGACTCAAACGCGAAATACCACACGCCTGCAGTGACGAAGGCTCTTATACAGTATTACCGGAGCAAGGGGTACACATTCGCGAATATGGATCATTACTACGGACCTGAGCTATGCTTTAAAAAGTAAGGTGAAAAAGGGGACAGACCCCTTTTTTCACCTTCCCAGCTTCATCCCGAGCTCAAAGGCTCTTGATAAATCAACAGGGAACTGCTCTTCGTTGGCTCTCCTCTTATCTGCTTCATCGAAGCTAGACATAGAAAACTTTGAGTAATCTGCGACCTGCAGAGTATTATAGCACGGATACAGATATACCTCGCCGTTCAGCTGTTTTAATTCATTCGCATAGGCCTCGAATTGTTCTTTATAGAGCCGGTCATAAAACTCCTTTGTGGCATTCATCGTCACAAACAGCGCGACATTCACTTTTCCGGTGAAATAATTGCTGTAATCATCATACGAGAGAGCGCAGAAATGGAGCCTTTCCATCAGTGCAAAATACTGACTCGTGGGTCTTCCCAGAAAAATCGGGGTGCCGATAAACAGTGTATCTGCCGCAAAAATCCTGTCTATTACGGAGGAAAGATCATCCTTTATATAGCAATGGCAGCGCTCGGCTCCCTTTCTCTTGCAGAGCATACAGCTTCTGCATCCGGTGTAATTCAGGTCGTATAGATTGATATATTCTACCTCCGCCCCCGCCTTAGCTGCGCCATCGGCAGCCGACCTTAGAAGCTTTGCCGTGTTCCATTTTTTTCTCGGGCTAGCGTTAAGTACAATAGCTTTCATCAGACTTTTCCTTTCAGGTGAAAAGCGGACAGATCCGCCCTTCACTTACTTAAATCAACTAAAAAGATGAAAAATGGACCTGTCCCTTTTTTCATCTCAGGTTGGCTATCTTCACTAATATAAGCATAACCGGTACTTCCGTCAAGACGCCTACTGTAGTGGCGAGAGCCGCGGGACTGGTTGTGCCAAAGAGTGCAATCGCCACAGCTACAGCCAGCTCAAAAAAGTTCGATGCGCCGATCAGACCGGCAGGAGCTGCTATATCGTGCGGCAGCTTCAGCAGCCTTCCTGCTCCGTAGGCGATGAAGAAGATCAGGAAGGTCTGGATAATCAGCGGAACCGCTATCAGTACGATATGCAGCGGATTAGACAGGATTACCTCTGCCTGTGAGCTGAAAATAATAACCAGCGTCAGCAGCAGACCTATTGTTGTAGCATTGTCGAACTTGTGGACAAATGTGCTCTCAAAGTAATCCGCACCTCTTTGCTTCGTGACTGTTATCCTAGTGAGGACGCCGCCCACAAGCGGAATAACAACGAACAAAAAAATGCTGACGAACAGAGTACTGTAGGGAACAGCCACATCGGAAACACCCAAAAGGAATTTTACGATCGGAACAAAAGCCACAAGGATGATGAGGTCATTTGTTGCCACCTGTACGACCGTATAAGCAGGATTTCCTTTTGTAAGCGTACTCCACACAAATACCATCGCCGTACACGGAGCAGCTCCTAAAAGCACAGCTCCGGCAAGGTATTCTGTTGCCAGTCCCTGTGATATAAAGGCTTTGAATACGACAAACAAAAACAGGTAAGCAATTCCATACATAGTGAAAGGTTTGATCAGCCAGTTCGTCACCCATGTGACCAGAAGTCCCTTTGGATTCTTTCCAATCTGTTTTATGCTCTGAAAATCCACTTTCATCATCATAGGGTAGATCATGACCCAGATAAGTACAGCTATAGGGATCGATATACCGGCGATCTGCAATCTGCCGAGTGCGGCGGGGATTGCCGGAATGAAATGACCGATCAGCACTCCGATTGCCATACAGAGCAGCACCCAAACAGAAAGATAACGCTGAAATGTATTTATGCCTTTTCTTTGATTGCTCATGACTTCGCCTCCATTAGTTTTATATATTGAAATGCATCTATGTTTATGGTCTTTATATAAGCAATCCCAAGGGACTGCCTATGTTAATGAAAGATATTGATTATTCCTTTTTCTTGCATCCGCAGGATACGCTCTCGTCCGTTTCGCAGTCACATCTTGCGTAGGAACCGATCATGTCCCTAAACTCCCTGACCCCGTCTGCGGAGATG
>ONBW01000043.1 GCA_900316165.1 uncultured Lachnospiraceae bacterium
GACCACAGATATGCGGCCGTTATATATAAATGCGGAAATTTTTTCCGCGGTATAACCTGCTGATTGCTGAAAATGCGGTTAATCAGCATACACTAATTATGAACTTCCCTCTTAAGTTACACTAGTCGGTTCACGGCAATAAAAAATACCGCAAAACCGCATAAAAGCAAACGAAATAGACTTTAAGCGTCAGATGATAAATGCCTACAATTTTTATAGACGTCTTAAGAATATGGCACCTATCACTATCACACCAGAAGAATATAAGCTGTCGATTGGTTTTTTAATTTCGTCAGGGCCTGTCCATGGCCTTTATAATACAGATCCTATAACAAAAGATGGTTACGCAAAAATTAAGAATATGATTGATGATTATTTGAACTCCAAAAGTGGCAATAGGGCTTCTTTGATTTCATACATAACGACAGATAATCCAGATACTATAAAATTGAACAATTGGAATAGGCAACTTGTCGTTCCAAACGATGCGGAAAGACAGTTTCAAAAAGACGTTTAAGATTGAAAATGAATAATGTTGAAACACAAAATCTTGTTGACTGTCCTGATGATGAGATGTAAAATAAGAATATGTGTTTACTTATTTGTTGGCACTGAATTTGGTATTGAAATGGATACATAACGATTACTAATCTAGGAGGCACTTGAGCATGTGTGTATTTATTAAAGCAGATGCGATTATGGCTGTTGCTCTGAGTCATATGAAGAATGCGAATGAGGGGCTGTCTTATAGAGATTTGTCAAATTATGGGAATGATATCAAAAACGCATTGATAGTTGAAGATAAGACGGAGATTCTGTTTATGGATCTTATGAGCAGATCTTTTGATGATTGTGTGAATGAGAATCCTAATGCATTCAGTAAATTTATGGGGAAATATTATCCTGTACCTGGATTGAATGAGAAACAATTTACAGTTGGAATGAAACCAAATGTTCTTAAAGTTATGAACAGTGCCGCACAAAGCAGGTTTCAAGCCTGACATATCATAGTAAGAGGGGGTGTCCATATGTTACATCGTGCATATAAGGTGATTAAGGATAATGTACATGGATATATTAATATCCCTGTAGAATATTTTGATAAAATCATAGATACAGACCTTTTTCAAAGGCTTAGAGACATCGAACAGACAGACATGAGAACACTGTATCCATCTGCACGGCATGACCGCTTTATTCATTCTCTGGGGGTATTTCATCTTGGCAGTAAGGCTTTTCAGGCTTTTAAAAAGAATGTGCAGAGCGTATATGATGGGAAATATTATTATCTGGGTTCCAAAGCTGATAATGAGAGATATTGGGACAAGCTGCAGATCATTTTTGAATTAGCATGTCTTTTGCATGACTGTGGACATGCTCCTTTTTCACATACATTTGAGTTTTTGTATGATGCTTCTACTACTGCAAAAGATGGTAAAAGTCTGAGTGAGTATTTGGCAGATTTTCTTAATAGTAATGGAAGCCATGATATACCGATAGAATTCAACTTTCAGGTGTTTATTTTAATGGAAAGATTAAAGGCTGTTTAAATGGCAAGGTTCTTTACAACCTTTGCGGTAAGGGCAGGGGTGTCAGAAGTGGCGTAAAAATAATTGGTATTTTGGGATATAAAAAGAACTGCCTCAGTGTTATCCAAAATGTGATTAACGCAAGAAACTATGAATACCAATGGATTTATACTCATCCTAAGGTCGTATATTATTCCAATTTTATATGTGTAGAATTATTGCGGCTTGTGACTGAGTATTATCTTCGTAATGTTAAAAAAATCCTGAAGATCCTTTTAATGAGATGGCAAAAATTTTTTCTGTCTCTAATATGGTTTCAGGAGAATCAGAATTCCCCGTACATGATGATAATTGCTTTGATATGGACTTGTATAGAATATCGGATTCAGATTTAAGAAGCATTTATCATAAGGCTGCGTCTGCTGTACTCGATAGTAATGATAAAGAAATATCTCGACTATATTATGAGTACAGAACACGGCATTACAGAAAAAGTGTTTGGAAATCTTATGCTGAGATGAGAAATTTTCTTCACGATTTCTCGGAAAAAATGATATCTGATTTGAAAGAAGCCATTATTTCCCAATCAGAGTATCACAACAATATGAATTACGGATATTTTAATAAAGATTGGGTAGAGGGATTTTCAAGGTTTGGAATAATGGATCCTGTGTGGGTTATAGCGGATGTCAAGATTAAACATATGGATTTAAAGA
Organism: uncultured Lachnospiraceae bacterium; assembly: GCA_900316165.1. Taxonomy (GTDB): domain Bacteria; phylum Bacillota; class Clostridia; order Lachnospirales; family Lachnospiraceae; genus Weimeria. The sequence goes on from ONBW01000043.1 coordinate 2,246, forward strand.
CGACTTATATTCAGTTTAAGAATCGTACTCAAATATTCAGTAATGTAAGCATGCAGGAAAAAATTAAAGTTATAAATGATAAGAATACACTGTTCTATATTTATTATAGGCTGGATCCTGAGAATCCAGTTGACATGAAAGGATTTCATGACTATCTAAAAGGACAGGTAAAAGAATAAAACTGGTGTAGGGCTATCAAAAGAATAGTAAAAGCAGCAGGCTCCTTCAGTTAGTAATTAAAATCCTCACCAGTTACTTTCCTATATGAACCTGCTATTTCATATTATCTAAGTTATGCGCTATGTTGTATTGATGAAGGACTTAATTTTTATCGATTTATCTGGATGACTCCTGATTACTTTCATCAATACAATCATAGTGCATTCTTTCGAGGACTTCGTTTGATCGAGTTCTATCTATGATGCAATGTACCAGATGTTCCAGCTGAGAATTTTCTGTATAGTCTGCTGGGACAAAGTATTTTATACGGTTTTCTTTCAACATACGGAAGACGTTGCGTTTGTCATTGGTTTCAGAATTATATACCCCTATGGAGTGACCTCCGTTGATGTTTACCAGTTTCATACAGGGAACATCAGTATCACTATCGCCGATGTATACGATATTTATGAATGGAATCCGCATCTCGTCTGGTTTAAAGAAGTCGTTAACACCGTCATTGTTAACATCAAGAACACCTTTTTCAATCCTGAAGAGAAATTGAGTTTTGTCAGTGTAGTTAATGACTTGTGCCGGCCATACAGCTACTCCGTCATCATCGTAGAAAAATGAACTGCCATAGATCATTTTGAACTTTTTTGCTATATTTTTTAAGGAAAGTGAATGAAACTAGATATTCCAGAAGATTTTTATAAAGAGGAGATTCGAAATGATTTCCTTATTACATCGGAGATGAAACACTGCTGGGCCTCTGAATTGAAGATTTTTTCAGTAATCGATGATATTTGTCAAAAGCATCAGATCAAGTATTTCGCGTATTTTGGGACGCTCCTTGGTGCTATCAGGCACAAGGGCTTCGTGCCGTGGGATGATGATATTGATATAGCCTTTTTGAGAGAGGACTATGACAGATTTCAAAAAGTCGTAGATAGTGAGCTGCCGGAGGGACTGTATTTCAGGTCCTTTTGGAATTCTGACAGGATGAATATTTTTCCGGAGGTTTCAAACGGAAATTCATATGAAGATCTTGGAAAAATAGATCTCGATTATTTCTGTGGCTGTCCTTATATCACTGGTGTGGACATATACCCGATAGACTGGATGCCTGACGATCCTGAGTCTCAAAAGCTGCAGAGCAGGTTGTTATCTCTGGCTTTAGCCGCATTGGGTATCTGGCAGCAGAAGGGAACGCCTGATGAGGACAGGCAGGAAATCCTTAATAAAATAAAGCAGGTTATGGGTGTCGAAATAGACCCTTCATCAGATGTAGTCCGTCAGCTGTATGGCCTTGCCGATTCTATTATTGGGATGTATGGAGCTGATGATGGATGCAGCAGAGCTGGTACTCAGTACAAGAGATTCAGAGGAAATACCAGTGAAGATTTCTCTATTCCAAGAGAATGCTTTGAAACACTGATTTATCAGCCGTTTGAGTTTATAGAGATTCCTGTTCCGGGCGGATATGATGCGGCTCTTACCAGACAGTATGGAGACTACATGAAAATGGTAAGAGGTGCTTCGGCTCATGGCTATCCATTTTTTTCAAAGCAGAAGGAGTATCTGAAAAGTCATGGTCTATTAAAATCATAATGATCTTCATGATGATTAGAGTTTTTTCGAATATGAGAAAGTGATATGTTTGAGATTTCAGGTGATTTTTTAAAAGAAGAGGTAAGAGACGATTTTACTATATCGTCACTGATGAAATCCACGTGGGCGGCGGAGCTTAAGACCTTAGATGCTATACAGACCTTGTGTAAAAAGCATGGGATTACCTGTTATGCTGCTTTTGGAACTCTTTTAGGCGCGGCAAGACATGGTGGATTTGTGCCATGGGATGATGATATCGACCTTGCTATGCCCAGACAGGACTATATGAGATTTCTGTCAGTATCATCGGAGCTTCCGGCACCATTCAGAGTAAAAAGCATATATACTCAGGATGTTTTTACCCAGTTTCATTCGGTGGTCACGAATTCGAGAGAAACAAAACTGACCTGGGATGAGAACCGGATCAAAGAATTCTATGGATGTCCTTTTTTTATCGGAATTGATGTATATGCGCTTGATTATATCCCTGAGGATAAAAACAGGCAGGATTTGCAGAGGCTTATCTATACTATGGGATACCATCTGACCGGACAGATGGAGTCAGTTTTTATAGAGCCACACACAGTGAGCTTAAAGCAGATATCGGATAATCCAATGGAAGTAATAAAGGCAGATACTGATGAACTGGACCTGTCTGTTGAAGCAGTAAAACAGCTCGAGGATTTCTTAAAGGAACTGTCGCTGTTTGGCCAATATCTCGGTACTGGATATGATGAGACCAGCTCACTTTTCATACAGCTTATGAAAATTACTGATCAGGTCGCTTCAAATTGTGGCAGAGAAGATGCTGGATTTATGGATTTTTTCCATCATCTGGCAAAGCTTGGAGAGAATTGTTCTCGAATGTTCAGAAAGCTGGAATGGTACGATTCTACAGTTGAGCTTCCATTTGAGAATATTACTGTAACAGTCCCTTCAGGCTACAAGGACATTCTGACTACGCAGTACGGTGACTGGCACACGGAGATAAAAGGAACATCTATGCATGGCTATCCTTTTTATAAGAGCCAGATGGAGTACTTCAAGTATCTGGGAAAGATGTGAGAACATATCATCTTATTATAGACAGCTAAGCAGGTCTCTATCTAATTCATCTGCCCTGCACTGCCAGGTATCAGTTTCTTGAGCCCTTTTTCTGCCGTTATCAGCGATTTTCTGCATCAGCTCAGGATGAGAAGTAATTCGTCTGATTCTTTCTGGCAGCTCATCTAGTTCGTCAAGCTTAAAAATTACAAGTTCCTGATTAATCTCTTCAGGTTTTTTATGGAAAAAATCCGTTAATTCTATATCTTCCCTTCCGGAATAGTTCGACAGCATATAGTCTGATGAGTCTGTTACAGCAAGTGCTCCTGAGAGCATTCCGTTATAGACTCTGTCATGAGTACCATCTTTAAACCAGGTCATAGTGGAGAGTACAATCTTAGTATCCTGCATTAATTTCACTATATCATAGGCGCTGACTCTGCCTCGATAATCAAGGTTTGGTGTGTTTTTTATCCAATCACAGACGTCCCAGCCACTGCCATAGAGTGTGACATTAAAGCCTGCTTCAGCCATAGTTCTTACAGTTTTTTCCCTGTAATACGAGACAGCGAGCATATCTACATAGTGCATATCAGCTATAAAGTCTTTTAACTGATCATCTGAGAGATGAACGTCGTGGAGCAATAGCTGATGCTCTAAAGCATACTCGGTGGTCTCATTGTAGTTTTTTATTATCTCATTTAGAGCATCCTCGGCGACAGATTCTGCATCGAAGTCATATTTGGAGAAGTCAGGCATGGACTCTTTAATAAAAGCTCTTGACAAACCGCCAGCGTAAAGAATGTCGATTTTTCTTTCAGAAATTGGCTTTGTATCTCCTGTAATAAGCTTTCCGCCATGTGGCAGAAATCCAACAGTTTGTATTTCAGGATAGAATCTCTGAAGATATCCCATATGGTTCATATCTGGACAGAGGACTATAGCATTTGATGGAGCGCTGTCCAAAGCCTTTTTGTGGCAGAATGGATGATCCATAAGAATATTTATTATAGGGATCCCTAGCTGCTCCCAGAGATTATGGCCGGGGATTAGCTCCATATTAAAACCTAGGTTATTAAAAGTGATGACAGCCTTTACAGGTGTACTGATGAATGGCTCAAGCTGGCTTAGACTTTCCTGCATTTTACTTGTATCGAAAAGAAAAATCTCATATCCTAAGGCTTTGAATTCCCTTATCATCTCATACATGAAGATGTCGAGCGTATCGTAGACACCGACCATACATATTATTTTTCCCTTTGATGGCTTTTCGTCCTTTTTTGTTACAAGTTCGATTTCGCGCATTATTCTTTTCTCAAAAACCTCGGGTGTAAAGTTCTCAGTGTAAACCTTTCTTCCTGCTGTAACCAAATTAGTATATCTATCACTATCTCTTAATTCAAAGCATTTTTCTATTAGTGAAGCAAGCTCTTTTGAATTTCCAGTGTGATAAATCAGCTTTTGCATTTCTCCATCAGCATAGTATTTTATTCCACAGGCATCTGAAAGAATAGACGGAGTTCCTACCATCCATGCCTCTGCAGCAACTGTAGGCATAGGCTCTTGTCTGGAATTTACTACGAGAAAATCTGCTGTCGATATCAAACAAATCATCATATCATGGGGAACGGATTCAAATATTTTTATTGAGAGATAGTCTGGTAAGGCGTTTACTTTTTCAACTACCTCTTCGTCGTATTGATCAGAACCACTGCAGAAAATAACGCTAATATTCTTAGCTTTTTCTTTAGGAAGTTCCTGTATAGCATCTACAAAAATATCCTGTCCCTTACGAAAGGATAGGGGTCCAACAAGAACAAGACGCAGGCTTCTTTTGGATGTATCGTTTTCAATTGAACTCCATATATTTTCTGCATTATTTTTTGAAGATTCAGTTACTTCTACTTTGGGGACAGCGAATGGAATCAGGTCTGAGTCTGTTCTGATGTATTTCTTTACTAATTTTTTTACTATAGGGCTTACCGATAGAATTCTGACATTTGGAGTAAGGCCATTCAAACCGCTTATTATCTCTTTATAAAGTTCAAAATATGCCCTGTCCTCATGAATCCACCAAAGAGTAGGAATATCAGTTTCGTGCATCATAAATACGAACAGAACTGTAAGCATCGTGTTTGGCACCACGAGGTCATATTGTTCGAGCTGTTTTTTTAGGCTGGCATAATTTTCAAGTGGATTTTTAATGATAGTTACTGGGATATTTCTAGCTTCCAGATCTTCTCTTAATGGTCCATCTTCTAACGAAAATACGTCTGCTCTGTATCCATTATCAAGAAGTGTGTCTATCAGATGTAGCAGTACCATAGGTGCGCCACTTCTTTCAAGCATATGTGTAATAAATAAGACTTTTCTCATGGCATTGACTCCTTGCCTCAAAAGAAATTTTTAATAATTGCTTTTAATTATCATACTTTTTTCACCGGAATGCAAATATTATCTTCAGAATATTATTAAAATGATTCTTTTAAGAAAAAGCGCTTTGTGGTAGAATAATTTTAAAAAGAGTGGATGAAAAGATTATATGCCAAAAGAAAATAAGATTACTTTTATTATTTGTGTAAATGATGACTTGTACTATAGTGAATGTACATTTTATATAAATCAGCTTGTTATTCCTGAGGGTTATGAGACTGAAATTATTTCTATCAGAGACGCGGAATCGATGTGCTCGGCTTATAACGCTGGAATGAAAGAAAGTGATGCTAAGTACAAAATCTATCTGCATCAGGATGTATTTATCCGGAATAAGAATTTTTTGTCGGACATTCTGAATATTTTTAAAAATGACAGCAGTATTGGAATGATAGGCATGATTGGTGGCAATGATATGCCTATGGTGGGCACGTGGAATACAGGGCTGGTAGATGTACGAAATCCTTCTACACCTTATTATGTATTAGGCAGAAAGGATTGGAATGGCTCTGATGTAGAAGTCGAAGCGGTAGATGGCATCCTGATTGCGACTCAGTATGACCTGCCGTGGAGAGAGGACCTCTTTACTCATTTTGATTTTTATGATGTGTCACAGTCTTTTGAGATGAGAAAGGCTGGTTATAAAGTAATTGTTCCTTATCAAAAGGAGTCATGGGTTATTCATGATTGCGGATATGAAAAGCTTAAGTACTTTAATGAAGAGAGACATATCTGCATGAAAGAGTATCCTGAATATTTTTATTCTGATAATGGAGCAGAAATTATTTTTAATGAAGAATGGAGTCAGCTGAACGCTGCATTATCTTCAGAAATCAAAGAATTGATTACGCAGGGCAGGTGGGATGAAGTCAGGAAGATTCTGAATTCCTATAATCAAATCGATAAGAAATCGAATGGCCTGGATACCGATATGGTAAGGCTTGGAGTCATATATGAGCTGTATAAAATCGAGCATGAGGTTGAAGTGCCACATTATTTTTTTGAAGCAGGTATGACTTACCAGCAGATCCTTGAGAAGTATAATAAAACACGATTTCTTTTACGAAGGATGGAACTTGGAATGGATGAGAGTCTGTATCCTGGCTTGATACAAGACATTGTAGATATGAAAATCTCTTTACCGGCTTTGTATATTTTGATTATTCACTCGATACATTACAGGGAATATCTGATTCAGAGATTGAGGGATATTTATAAAAGAACTGGAAACGATATTTGTGTTACCAGCCTGGAAAATTTTAGTAAAGATACTTTAAAAAAGTTCCCGCCAATTGTACAAGAGACGGAAAAATGTACTATTTAGGAGTTTATATCTGAGGCTGAAGGCATCAATTGCCTTCAGCCGAATCTAATAGAAAACCATAGAAGGTCTTATCTCCGATCAGGTTTGTTATCCTGTAGCTGTTTTTATATGAGAGACTGAACACATTTGTATCGCTTGTCATTTCCTGCCAGTTCTCTTTAGTGAACGTATCATCCATCTGGAATTCCAAATCTTTCATGTGAGCCTGAGTAATAGGCTGGCTGTCTATCAGCTTTTTTATCTCAGGTATTTGTTCGTATGCGTCTCTTAAGATGCAGTCAGGTACCAGGTCATCTATCATTTCATCATTTGTATTCCAATACTCGTACAGGGCATTCATCATGTATCGCGAAATGGTATTGCCTGCCTCGCTTTTTATCAGACTTAAGGACCACTTGCCATCTGTGATATCTGTGCGGCCGGATGGCTTATCTGAGTGGGGAGAGTAGAATTCTATTGAATTCCAGAAATCATTAGTGAATGGACTTGCCATATAATCATCAGCATCAAGCCATACTCCACCATATCTGTAGATAAGTCCAAATCTCAGTATATACGAGAGATGAGAAAGAGATATTTTTCCATCTACGAATTTTTTTACTACCCAGTCTGGAAGGTTTATGTACTGGATAAAATTTTCCATGGTGATAAAATGCAGCTCGGCCTTATCTGCTGGTATATTATTTAAAATGCTGCTTAGACAGAGCCTGACTACATCAGGGGTATTGTCGATTCCCTGCCACCAGCAGAACCAAACTGGTGTCTTTCCGTGAAAGTCTATGTCCATCGGTCGGCTGTCGATTAAGTCATCGAAGGTGCCATCCTTATATGATTTGTTGAGGTCAGAGAGTGTATCTCTGATCTCATTTTTTTTCGTATCTGTCAGAAGAAATGAGTTTTCATACTCTGCTGGATTGGTGAGACCAAAATGGTACTCTTTTATTTTATAAGAATTATGGATGAAAAAGACATTTGTCAGTCTCTCTGAAAGGAATCCAAAAATTCTGGTCTGATAGTCATCGTAGCCTGTGATATCAATTCTTTTCTCTACCTCGAAAAGGATAGAAAAAAGCCAACTGCAGTATTTGTCAAAAATTTCCTTTCTGGTAACTATCATATTCGTTGGGGTAATCTGACCACAACGAACACTTAGATCAAATGAATCCAGATAATTCGGGTATAACTCGGAGATGACATCTCTTACTGCATCGAGGTCCTTTATATGATGCATCAGGTTAAAATGCTCATAAACGGATGCCCCTTCTACATATAAGGAATTTGGCAGGATGACATCGTAATCCCTTAGAACTGTTTCAATTTCGTCTTTGGTCAAAAAGTCATCGTTTGACAGCAGATATCTTTTGTAATGGCAGACTCCTATTATGTCGCAGCTGATATTTTTCCAAAGCCAGTAGATACCGGTCAGCTCGCAGTAATGGGGATTTTTCTCTGAGATATTATCACCAGTATTGTCGGCTACATATCCTAGATTTTTGTGCAAAGCAGCACCTACCTGAAGTCTGATGTACTCAGGCAGATCTGGTTTTGGAAATTTTTTATGTGTTATTTCGTAAATACGTGTGTCCATTATCAGTTTCCTTGAAATCTATTAGAGGATATGGTACAGATCAGCTTCGTCATACGTGATTTTTTCAGAGTCTGCAGAGTCGAAATAGTCTACAAGCTTCTCTGAAGAAGTCTTGTCTAGTAGTATACATCTGGAGTTATTTATTAAATACGGGATTATATTTTCTGCCTGTTTTTTGTCTATGAAATGGCAGATATCAAAAGCAATTATCAGGTCATATCGTTTTTTGAAATGGCCAGAGAGTACTTTTGTGATAAATTCATCAAGACTTAGAATGTGATCGTATATGACAGAATATACACTGGTATCCAGATCCGGCATAATGTCTACGCCGTCAAGGGTTAGCGGTTTATTGATGAATAATCCACCTGATGCTCTGGATACGGAACCGTTTCTTTTCAAGTACATCCCGATATCTAAGGCTGTTTTTGGTGTGATATCATTTATGACTGAGAAATAGATTTTATCAAGTTCTTGGTTATTTATTATCAAATCTTTGATTTCTTTATTCATTCACGGATACCTTAAATGACCTTTTTCAATGTCTGATTATAATAATTTCCCGGGGAGATTGCAATGACTTTACGCAGAATCGAAAGGGTGGTATGAGCTTTTTCAGCATTCAGGAAGTGGCAAAAGATGGTCTTATTTTTTATAGAAAAATATCAAGAAGCTTTTCCATTAATTACAAAAAAGTGTTATCATATGATTGGTAAATGTTAATACAGGCAGATGTAAATGATTAACGAAATCAAAATAACAGGGCACAAGCAATATGACAAAAAGAAAATTTATCCAATATGGATTGGTAGATTCAGATACCATATTTTTGTATTTTAAGGTTATTAATGATATACAACCTAAGAAAGTCCTTGACATGGGTATGCTTCTAAAAAGGGCTGGAGCTTTATCGAGGGATATAGGTAATATTGAAATAGATGAGGGCATTCTGCTGGATGGAGTAGATCTGCTGCCGGAAGTGGATGCGGGAGTCTATTCTACTATCTATGATCATATATTTACGACTGAAGATTTTCTGTCAGAAATCAGCTCTATGAGCCATTGTGAGGGATATGATCTGATTGTGGCATATGATATGGTGGATTTATTTGATTCAGTTTTATTTAAAGATCAGAAGTCAATTAAAAATATCGCGGTCTATTTCAAAAGCAGTTCATCGTATCTGCTGACAGACAGCTCTACTTACGATATGATTTCTGACTATCTGCCTGGATGCCAGTGGAGAACTGTTAAGTCAGGGGATAAGGTGTCATATCTGGCTGTGTTTTAACAAGTACTGGATGAAGATGGTTTAAGAACGTTTATTTTTTTGATTGAGGGTTTTTATGGATACCAGAATATATGTAATGACTCATAAGAAGTATTCAAAGCCAGACCTGCCAGAGTATATGATGCTGCAGGTTGGGGCGGCTCTGCACGATGATTTGGGATATACAGCTGACAATACAGGCGATAACATTTCTGAGAAGAATCCTAATTTCTGCGAATTGACAGGTATATACTGGCTTTGGAAAAATGTCAAATGTGATATAATCGGGATTTGTCATTACAGGCGGTATTTCGTCATTGATGAGAGTTTTCTTAATAAGGATCAGGCTGAATCATTTCTTAAGGATTATGACGCAATTCTGCCATATTCATTACTCACAGAATGCAGTTCAATTTATGATCATTATAAGCTTAGGCATCATATTAAAGATATGGATATAGTAAGGGAAATAATCAGCGAGAAATACCCTGAGTATTTGAACTCTTTCGATTTTTGTATGAGTCGCAATTTGATGTCCATAGGAAATATGATTGTCACCAGGAAGGACATTTTTGACAAATACTGCAGCTGGCTTTTTGATATACTTTTTGAAGCGGAGAGAAGAATAGACATATCTGGTTATGACAAATATCAGGCCAGAATTTTTGGCTTCATGTCTGAGAGACTGCTTCGTGTATTTTTCCTGCATCACAAGTACAGAATTAAAGAGATAGAGATGAGGATGATTAATCCTGATGATGCTGAAAATGCTGTAAAGGCTGTAGGTCTGAAAAAACAGATGACTTCGATTATTCTTCAGAATCTCGTGAAGACTTATGTAGATGGCACAGATGAAAATCTGATAGACAGCAGGCCTTTAAATGTTGATATGCACGGAAAGACTCCGGTATGGGTACTATGGTTCCAGGGAATAGACAATGCTCCGGATATTGTAAAGAGCTGTGTTAGAAGCATTGAGAAAAACATTCCGCAAGACAAGGCTGAGCTTAGGATTATTACCATGGATAATATGGTACAGTATATCAATCTGCCTGATTGGGTGGTAAGAAAATTCGGCGAGGGTAAGATTTCGCTGGCTGATCTGGCTGAAATAATAAGGTTTGGCCTGCTGTACCGATATGGTGGTCTATGGATGGCCGCGACGAATTTTATGTCTGCTCCTTTTGATGAGAAGATTTGGAAATCAGATGTCTTCTATACACCTAGGATGAAGGACCCAAAGTGGCATGCGGATATAACTCAGGGAAGATGGTCCAGACAGCTTATAAAGGGAGAGGCTGGGAATGTCTTATTTCAATTTGCCCTGAATGCCTGGTATTGGTACTGGAATATGGAAGATGAGCTGATAGATGATAATCTGACAGATTATTTCTTTGCAGAGGCTTATGAAAAGCTTCCGCCAGTAAGACAGATGATTGACAGCTGCAAATATTCGCAGGAACACATACTGAATCTGCAGCCGCGTCTGAACCGCGTTTTCGATGCAAAGAAGTGGAATGAGCTGGCCAGTGACACGAATGTGTTCAAGCTTTCATATAAGTCGGAGCTTAGAGAAGAAAATCTGGTTGGAGAGAAGACTTTTTATGGTCATATAAGGGAATATTTGTAGAACGTTTTTTGTAACAGAAAGATTATGATTGGTGTCACGAATGAGATACCGGATTGCGAAGAGAAGTACGAGCTGCATCGTCTCATCAGTGCCCTGCTTTCAGATAAATTGCAGGTAAAGACAAAGCTTGATATAATGGAAGAGTACAACATTCCAATCAATGAAGATTTCAGGGAGGACGTGAATACTATGTGTAATCTGGCAGAAGGAATCGAGGAGAGAGCGATAGCCAGGACACGAGAAGAGGATAGAAAAGAAGCGGAAAAAGCCACAAAGAAAGCTGTTGAAAGCGCTAAAAAGAAGGCTAAGAAAAAAGCAACGGAAAAAGCTACAAAAGCCACAAGCAAAAAATTTATTATGAGTATGTATAAACAGGGGTGTTCGTTGAATCTGATTGCCAATGTGGCAGGTATGAGCACGGATGAAGTTGAAGCTGTTATAAAGAAAAAACCTGCTATGGCATGAGTAGTGGTATGATATGCTTTCTATTTTTTGAGGCGGCAGACATGAGGTGGTCTGTTGCCTCATTTTTATGACAAATGCTGATATCCGTTTTGAATTCAATGGATAAATTTTAAACTAACTTCTAAGATACTTTTTTCTGATCTGATAGTCGGAAAGTCATAAAGGCTGGCGTTGATTTTTCCAGTGAAAAAAGAAATATCGATGACTGGAAATGCAGGTGAAATCAGGTATCACATGACTTGAAGATGCGCTGGCATGATTGGGACTGTAGCTTGAAACAATATCTTGATTGTGATATATTTTATTCAAATTAATTTGATTCAAATGTATTTGAATCAAACTGTTCTGAATCAAATCGCAGGAGATGATGTTATGTTTATCGGAAGAGAGCGTGAGCTGAATAGTCTTGAGGAGCTTTATAGTCAGCCTGGTTTTGGAATGACTGTGATTTATGGACGCAGAAGAATAGGAAAGTCTACTCTGATAAATGAGTTCATAAAGGATAAAAAAGCTGTTTTTTATACTGCAACGAAGGTTGGCAAAGAAAGAAATCTCGAACTGTTTTCACAGCAGGTTATTTCAACACTTGAGCCGTCTCTTGTGGGGGTTACTTTTCCATCGCTTGAAGCTGTTTTTGATTTTATCTCAAGTAGGCTGAGTGATGAGAAACTGATTCTCGTTATTGATGAGCTTCCCTTTTGGGCACAGGATGACAGGGCGTTGCTTTCTGTGATGCAGAAATATATCGACACGAGCTGGTCTGATAAGAATCTGATGATCATTCTCTGTGGCTCGTCCTTAAGCTTTATGGAAAATAAGGTCTTAAGCGAGAAGAGTCCGCTTTTTGGAAGGAGAAATTCGCAGATAAGACTGGAGGCTTTTGATTATTTAGACGCGGCGAAGTTCGTCCCGGAATACTCCTTTGAAGACAAAGCTGTGGTCTATGGAATTACCGGTGGTGTCGCAAAGTACCTGGCACTTATTAATCCAAAATGCAGCATTGATACTAATATTAAGCGTTTATTTTTTCATACCGATGGCTATCTCTATGATGAGACCAGGAATCTGCTGACACAGGAATTTTCAGATGTCACTATGGTAAACAATGTTATCGAGCAGATTGCGTCCGGTGCAAACACTATTAATGAGATATCTCAAAAAATCGGGCAGAACTCTACGACTGTTCTCTATACCATAGATAAGCTGATCCAGGTTGGGCTTGTTGAAAAAAGAAAATGTATCACCGAAGAAAAAAATAAAAAGAAAACACAGTATGTCCTCAAGGATTCGATGTTCAGGTTCTGGTATGCATTTATCCCAAAGGCTACAAGTGTGATAGAGATGGGGCAGGGTGATCTCTACTATGACAAGGTGGTAAAGCCTCAGCTGCACGATTTTATGGGAAATGTCTTTGAAGACATGTGCCGGTATTATACTCTGATGAATGGTATTACCGGCGCATTTGGAAGTATGCTTACGAGTGTTGGTGTCTGGTGGGGCACTGAGAACTTCAAAAAAGGTTCAGAAAATATTCATCAGTCGGCTGATATAGATGTGGTCGGGATTTCTGACGTAGATAAAACAGCGGTTATTGGTGAATGCAAGTTTAAAAATGAAAAAATAGATAAGAACATCTATGATATTCTTGTAAGACGATCATCTGTCATAAGCGGAAAATACCGTATCATCAGATATCTGTTCTTTTCTCTAAACGGGTATACTGATTGGTTTGACACAATTAATGATGACAGTATAGTGCTTTTGACGCTGGATGATTTATACAAGAGATGAGTACATCAGTTGTCTTTAGCCTGCCTGGGGCGTATAATTATTGAAAGAGAAGAGAAATGTGTCGGATTATAAAGTATCTTAGACGCAATTTTTAAGAGGGTATTTATGAGATTATTACCTACAAGTGTACAGAGCTTTAAGACTCTGCGTGAAAATGGATATTTATATGTAGATAAAACAAAGTATATATGGGATTTGGTGGAAAGCGGTGGACGAGAATATTTCCTCAGCCGTCCTAGAAGGTTCGGAAAGAGTCTGTTCTTATCGACTATTGAAGAGTATTTTCTAGGCAGGAAGGATCTGTTTAATGGGCTTTATATATTCGATAAGGAAAATGACAGAGGAGAGAAAGCGTGGCTGCAATATCCTGTGATAAAGTTTGCGCTTTCTGGTGGAAGCTATGACACACCAAATGGACTTAGTGAGATACTGCGACAGGTACTTCTGCAGGCAGAATCAAGGTATGAAGTCAAGCCTGATACTGAAGATCTCGCTGCCAGATTCAAGACTGATATTCAGCTCATTTGTGAGAAATGCGGACTTCCGGTGGTAGTTCTTGTTGATGAGTATGATAAGCCTCTTCTGGAAACTGAGGGAACAGAGCAGAATGAGAACAATAGAGAGCTATATAAGGCTTTCTTCAGTGTTATAAAGGATCAGGATGAGTTTATTAAGTTCGTATTTTTCACAGGGGTAACGAAGTATTCGAAAGTATCTATTTTTTCTGATTTAAATCAGCTGAAGGATATTTCTCTTTTAAAAAAGTATTCGTCCATTTGTGGAATTACCGAAGATGAAATGAAGGCAGTATTTGAGCCGGAAATTCAGGAAATGGCTGATGAACTGCGTATTTCGATTAATGATTGTCTTAAAGAATTACGTATGAGGTATGACGGTTATCATTTCTCGGAGAATTCAGAAGGTGTATATAATCCTTTCAGCCTGCTGAATGCATTTTTTGATAAGGAATTTGGTGATTACTGGTTTGAATCTGGTACTCCTACTTTTCTTGTAAAAAAACTGACTGATTCATCAGTATCACTTAACAGCTTGATTAATGGAATTTCCTGTGATAGTTATGAGATGCGGGACTATCGGATGGATGATCCTGATCCGGTTCCATTGTTTTATCAGTCAGGCTATCTGACAATCAAAAGCTATGACAGGAGATTTGATTCTTATGAATTGGGATTTCCGAACGAAGAGGTGAAGTATGGATTTTTGAATTCACTTGTTCCATCTGTATTAGGAAGTCGTGCTAAATGGAATCCAAAGTTATTGATTAATCTGATTATTCATCTGGAAGCTGGCGAATTAGATTTATTTTTTAATAGTCTTGAGGAACTTTTTGCATCGATTCCATATCCAGAGGATAAAGCACCTAAGTATGAAAAAGAGTGGTCAAGACAGTTATTCCTGATCCTCTCGCTGATGGGTGAATACACCAGCTGTGAGGTCCATATGGCTACTGGAAGAGCAGACTGTGTCGTAAAAACACCAGATTACATCTATGTCTTCGAATTCATGCTAGATAAATCAGTAGAAGAGGCTATGTCACAGATAGACGACAAGGGTTATGCAATCCCATATGCTGCTGATAACCGCAAGCTTTACAAAATCGGTGTTGTATTCTCAACGGAGAAGAGGAACGTGTCTGATTATAAAGTATCTTAGACTCAGTTTTTTAAGAGGGTTTTTATGTGGCTATTACCTACAAGTGTACAGAGCTTCAAGACATTACGTGAAAATGGATATCTGTACGTGGATAAGACAAAGTATATATGGGATTTGGTGGAAAGCGGCGGAAGAGAGTATTTTCTCAGCCGTCCTAGAAGATTCGGAAAAAGTCTGTTCCTATCGACTATTGAAGAGTACTTTTTAGGCAGAAAGGATTTTAAGGACGCTGAGAGATAAGTCTTACATCTTATTTCCTTTATTATCTGTTATAAAAAGCTTTTCTTCATATCTGCTAACACTGAAACAGAAAGCCTCCTGTATAATATAAAGTGTCAGGGGGTTGACATATAAAAATACCTCAAGTAGATTTGAATCATTACTGACCTGGACGTTAGTAAAATT
>ONBW01000041.1 GCA_900316165.1 uncultured Lachnospiraceae bacterium
TGCAACGATATCCATCACCGTTGACTCTTATTTTTTGAGGTAACCTGTCAAAGAAATCCCTAAAAATCGTAATTTGGGGCTTGACATTATAGGAAGGAAAATAAATGGCAGAAGAAAAACAGGAAGGAATGCGTCTCGACAAATTTCTCAAGGTATCGAGGCTTATAAAGAGAAGGACAGTGGCGGCTGAGGCTGCTGACGCCGGAAGGATCACAGTGAATGATAAGGTCGCAAAACCGTCCACGAAGGTTTATCCGGGAGATATCATTGAGATAGGTTTCGGCAACAAAACTGTAAAGGCGAAAGTCAAAGAAATCATGAATACCACAAAAAAAGAGAATGTGGCAGACATGTTTGACTACATCTAGTGCTTGTTATCAGCGCAAAAATCCTGTATAATAAAGGTTACCCGATAAAAGTTTCTGTAATTTTTATATTTGATTTAGGTTTTTAGAGGACAGCGAATGACAGCAGTACGTACAGGAAAAGTGCATACGAAAAAGAGGTCAGCGATCCCGGTTATTCTGGGAATGATCATTGGCCTTATTGTGATGACTACACTTGTGGTACAGCTTTTCGCTCTGAACAGGAAGTACCAGTCCTATAAGGCCAGGGAGGCCCAGCTTACCGAAGAGCTCCAGGCTCAGAAGGAGAAGAAGCAGGACTTAAAGGACTACGAGAAATACACGAAGACGAAGGAGTACACAGAGAGCCAGGCGAGGTCGAAGCTCGGACTCCTCTACGATAACGAAATCATCTTTAAGGAAAAATAAATTGGATTTTACTGAACAGACAGAGCGCTTTATTCTAGAGAGCGGAATGTTGAGACAGAAAGGATCCGTCACGGTGGGTATCTCCGGTGGTGCGGATTCTGTCTGTCTTTTTTTACAATTATATAAGCTTAAGGAGAAGCTTGGGATTGAATTAAAAGCTGTGACTGTAGAGCATGGCATCAGAGGAGACGAGAGCGAAAAGGACGCTGAATTCTCAAAGAAGTTCTGTGAGGAGAGGGGCATTCCATGCCGGATAGTCCATGTCGACGCGCCGAAGAGAGCGGCGGGAAAAGGCATCTCACTAGAGGAGGCTGCCAGACAGCTTCGATATGAGGCATTTTTCGAAAACACAGATCCGGGAGAGGCCATAGCACTTGCACACCATCTCGAAGACCAGGCGGAGACGGTTATTTTTCATATGATAAGAGGCAGCGGTGTCAGGGGACTTACCGGGATGCGGGCAGAGACCGAAGTAAACGGCAGGCATCTGATAAGGCCGCTTCTTTTTGCAACCAAGCAGGAGATTATCGCGGAGCTTACCCGTGAGGGGATTTCGTGGTGCACCGATTCGACAAATGCCGACATCAACTATGCTAGGAATCGAATCCGCGCGGTGATAATCCCGGAGCTTATGCAGATAAATGCCGGTGCCGTAAGTCATATCTGCGAGGCGGCTGATGACGTCGGGAAGATGTACGACGGATTTTATGAGAAGGAAACGGAATACCTGACGGCGAACGACACTGGCAGAGGTCTCGACTGCACTGCTTTACAAAATACCGATGACTACACCAGAGGCATGGTCATCATGGAATACTTAAGACAGCATTTAAGGAGCATAAAGGACGTCGGCAGAGAGCATATCGATGTGCTTTCAAAGCTCGTAAAAAAGGGTCAGAATTTCACCTACGATCTGCCTGCCGGGGCGAGGGTATTTTTTGAATATGGCGTTTTAAGAACCGGGTGGCAGGATCCGCCGAAGCGCAGAAATTCTGATGGCTCTTTTAATGAAGCACGGTCAGATAATGAAAGCAAGTCAGTAAAAAACGAAAACGGCGTTTATTTTTCAAAGGATGAGCTGAAAACCGCCGGTGCAGCACACTTTGAAACCGGAAAATTTTCGATTTCCCTTGAGATTCGTGGCTTTTCTTCGTCCCAAATCAAAGATATTCCGCAAAAAAACTATGAAAAATGGCTCGATTATGATAAGATAAATAAGTGTTCTTGTATTCGGAGCAGACGAACCGGGGATTATTTTACGATTGAAGGCGGTCACAGGCAGAAGTTCAAGGACTTCTGCGTGAACGAAAAGATTCCTGCCGTTAAGCGTGATCAGATTCCGCTTCTCGTTTCAGGTGAGCATCATATACTTGCTGCCCTTGGAACAGACAGGATAAGCGTCGATGCAAAGGTCACAGAACAGACGAAAAAAATTCTTGTAATAAAGGTTATTCCATCAGGAGGAAATTCACATTATGGAAGATAAAATAAGAGTCATGCTTTCAGAGGAAGAGCTTGAACAGAGGATTCGTGAGCTGGGAGCACAGATCAGTGCAGACTACGAAGGCGAGAGCGTTATGATGGTCTGCATCCTTAAGGGCGCAGCGATGTTCGCCTGCGAGCTTGCAAAGAGGATTACTGTACCAGTCATCATGGATTTCATGGCTACCTCGAGCTATGGCTCAGGCACTGTTTCAAGCGGTGAGGTAAAGATTAAAAAGGATCTCGATCTCTCACCGGAGGGAAAGAATATTCTTATAGTCGAGGACATCATCGACAGTGGAAATACCTTGAACTTCCTTTCCCATCTGTTTGAGGAGAGAAATGCCAAGAGTGTGAAGATGGTCACTATGCTCGACAAGCCTGACAGACGTGAGGTGGATGTCGCAGTTGACTATACCGGATTTACTATACCGGACGAATTCGTGGTAGGCTATGGTCTCGATTACGACCAGAGATACAGGAACCTGCCATACATAGGAGTTATCGAGCCTGCTGATAAGCAGTCTTAAGAAAGAGGCGTATTTTGGAAAGACGAAGAGGTCTTAACGGACTGGGATTTTATATCCTGCTGATTCTGATCGTGATCCTGTTCTGGTTCTACTTCACGAACAGGTCGCAGTCTAACTACTCGATGTCGAAGCTTTCTGAAGACATTGAGAAAGATCAGGTCACATCGATCACCATACAGCAGAACAGAGAAGTCCCGACAGGAGAAGTTGATGTAACCTTAAAGGACAAGGACACACGGTATTTTTTCTATGTGTCTGATGTGAAGGATGTGGAGAATTATCTCACATCGCAGAAGGTTTCATACACCGTAGGCGATGTGCCGAAGGAGGACTGGCTGGCCCAGCTTCTTCCGACACTTATCATTGTAGGTGCTTTTTTCATACTTTTCATGGTAGTCATGAATGGCAGGGTTCAGCAGACAGGTTCGCAGGTCAACCGGATGAACGATTTCGGTAAGAGCCGCGCCAGGATGACGACGAAAGAGAATGTCAAGGTCCGTTTTAAGGACGTAGCTGGTCTCGAGGAGGAGAAAAAGGATCTCGAGGAGGTTGTCGACTTCCTGAAAGCTCCTGCCAAGTACACTCATATGGGCGCCCGTATCCCTAAGGGAATCATTCTTGTGGGCCCTCCAGGAACAGGTAAGACTCTGCTCGCAAAGGCTGTAGCTGGCGAGGCCGGAGTTCCATTTTTCTCTATCTCTGGTTCTGATTTCGTCGAGATGTTCGTCGGTGTCGGAGCTGCGAGAGTCAGAGACCTTTTTGCAGATGCAAAGAAAAATTCACCATGTATAGTTTTTATCGATGAGATCGATGCTGTAGCCAGACGCCGTGGAAGCGGTATGGGCGGCGGACACGACGAGAGAGAGCAGACCTTAAACCAGATGCTCGTTGAGATGGACGGTTTCGAAGAAAACCAGGGAATCATAGTCATGGCTGCTACGAACCGTGAGGATATCCTCGATCCGGCTCTTACGAGACCGGGACGTTTCGACAGAAGAATCTATGTCGGAAGACCTGATATCAAAGGTCGTGAGGAGATACTTAAGGTTCATGCTGCAAACAAGCCTCTCGCAGACAGCGTTGACCTGCATCATATCGCTCAGACTACTGTCGGATTCTCAGGCGCTGACCTCGAGAACCTTCTGAATGAATCGGCTATTCTCGCTGCAAAAAAGAACAGACCTTATATCACGGAGCAGGATATCAGAGACTCCTACGTAAAGGTCAGTGTCGGTACAGAGAAAAAGAGCCGCGTCATCACAGAGGACGAGAAGAAGATTACAGCATATCACGAATCTGGTCACGCTATACTTATGCACTGCCTTCCGAAGGCAGGCCCAGTAAACTGGATTTCTATTATTCCTACCGGACCGGCAGGCGGTTACACGATGCCTCTTAATGAGAAGGACGAGATGTATTACACCCGTGGCAAAATGTACGATGACATCGTAGTGGACTTCGGAGGCAGGGTTGCTGAAGAGCTTATTTTTGACGATATAACTACCGGAGCAAGTAACGATATAAAGCAGGCTACAAAGACTGCCCGTGATATGGTCACTATATACGGATTTTCTACGACTATCGGACCTATTAACTATCAGAACGGCGATCCGGATGAGATCTTCCTCGGCCGTGACTTAGGCCACGCCAGACCTTACGGCGAGGCAGTTGCCGGAAGTATCGACGCTGAGGTCAAGAGAATTCTTGACGAGGCTTATCAGAAGGCAAAGGATATCATCACAGCTCATCTGGATGTACTCCACAGGAGTGCAGCTCTTCTGATGGAGAAGGAGAAGGTAGGCCGTAAGGAATTCGAGGCACTTTTCGATGAAAAGAGCAAGGAAGCCACTGAAACTGAAGAGGCTTAGGAGATAGGTAAATGAATAAAGAGGCGCTGTTCTCAGATGGAACAAGTGAATACACGATTCCGTCCGAACCAAAGGAGTTCGATACGGTCACTCTGCGCCTTAGGACTGCTAAGGGAGAAAAAGTCAAAGTAAATGTGGTCGCTGTCATGGGAGATGACTCCGTAGAACTCGACTGCATTAAGGAGGAGAGTAACGAAGAGGATATTTTTGACTATTATGACGCTGAGCTGACGCTTGATGACAGGCTTGTCACCTATTATTTTGTGATTTCGGGTGATGAGGGTGTTCTGTTCTACGACAGGTTCGGCGTTACTGATACGATGAGGCCGCAGTATTTTTTCAAGATTTCACCAGGCTTTTCTACACCAGACTGGGCGAAGGGCGCGGTCATGTATCAGATCCTCGTCGACCGTTTCTGCAACGGGGACGAGTCAAATGATGTCGAGGATTACGAATACCATTACATCAACACATATTCACATCATGTGCCGGACTGGGATACCCCTCCGGCTGATTTCGATGTCGCAAATTTCTACGGCGGAGACTTAGAGGGTGTAAGACAGAAGCTTTATTACTTAAAGAGCCTTGGAATCGAAGCCATCTATTTCAATCCTCTTTTTGTGTCTCCATCTAACCACAAGTATGATATCCAGGATTATGACTATATAGATCCTCATTTTGGCAAAATAGTAAATGACGGCGGAGAGGACTTAAAGCCGGGCGACTACGATAACAAGAATGCGTCCAAATTCATCAGACGTGTGACTGATAAGGAAAATCTCGAGGCGACTAATAAGTTCTTTGCTGATTTCGTAAATGAAGCTCATGAGAAGGGCATCAGAGTCATCCTTGACGGTGTGTTCAATCACTGCGGTTCATTCAACAAATGGCTCGACAGGGAGAGGATATACGAAGGCAAAGAGGGCTACGAGCCAGGTGCATTTATTTCAAAGGACAGTCCGTATCATTCATTTTTCCAATTCTACGAGGATGGAGACGACAAGTGGCCTTACAATAAGAGCTACGATGGCTGGTGGGGCAACGATACCCTCCCGAAGCTCAATTACGAGGGATCAAAGGACCTCGAGGACTATATCATAAGAATCGGGCGCAAGTGGGTTTCACCGCCATATAACTGCGATGGCTGGAGACTCGATGTGGCTGCCGACTTAGGACATTCACCGGAGTACAACCATCATTTCTGGAAGAGATTCAGGCAGGAGGTAAAGGACGCAAATCCTGACGCGGTGATCCTGGCCGAGCACTATGGTGACGCCACGAGCTGGCTTTCAGGAGACCAGTGGGATACTATCATGAACTATGATGCGTTTATGGAGCCGGTCTCATTTTTCCTGACAGGAATGGAGAAACACTCCGACCGTTTCGAAAGAGACCTCTGGGGCGACGGGCGTGTGTTTGAGATCACGATGAGACATGCTATGTGCGAGTTCCTGACGCCGTCTCTATACTGTGCCATGAACCAGCTGTCGAACCATGATCATTCGAGATTTCTTACGAGAACCAATCACAAGGTTGGACGAGTGGCTGAGCTAGGAAGTGCTGCAGCAGGCGAGGACGTAAATATCCCTGTGATGAGGCTTGCTGTCCTTATCCAGATGACCTGGCCGGGTGCGCCTACTCTCTACTATGGTGACGAGGCTGGAGCTGTCGGCTTTACTGATCCTGACAGCAGAAGGACCTATCCTTGGGGAAGTGCGAATTACGACCTGATTGACTTCCACAGGGATATGATCTACCTGAGGAGATTCCATCGTGCACTTAAGACCGGCTGTCTGAATTTCCTTGCAAGCGGCAGGAACTATGTCAGCTACGCCCGCTTTGACAACACAGATAAGATCGTCATAGCCATCAATTCCGGTGAAGATGATTTCGAGGTGGATATACCTGTCTGGAAAGGCGAGGTGCCTAAGAATTGTGACATGCAGATGATTTTTGCTGCAAACAGACAGGGTTACTCTCTGCTTCCTGTCAGATACACGGTATCAAATGGATATCTCCATATAAAGCTTCCAGGATTATCAGGGGTGGTGCTCGAATATGAAAAAAAATAAACTTACCCTCGGCATCGTCGCCCATGTCGATGCTGGAAAGACGACTCTGTCTGAAGCCATGCTCTACAATGCCCATGTGATAAGGGAGCTTGGAAGAGTCGATAAAGGAAATACTGCCTTAGATACTGATGAGGTCGAGAAGCGTAGAGGCATCACCATCTATTCGCGTGAAGCCAGACTTATGGTCGGGGATACTCTGCTCCAGTTTATTGATACTCCGGGCCATGTGGATTTCGGAACTGAGATGGAGAGAGTGCTTCCTGTCCTTGACGCAGCTGTTCTTGTGATAAGCGGTCTCTCAGGTGTCGAGAGCCATACTAGGACTCTCTGGAAGCTCCTTAACTATTATCAGATACCGGCTTTTATTTTTGTAAACAAAATGGATATAGCCCGGGAGAGCAGGGATGAAATCCTCTCCGGGATGAAGAAAGAGTTATCAGGGGAGATAATTGATTTTTCGGCTGACAAAAAAACTATAGATGAAGAGCTCGCCTTTTGTGATGACGAACTCTTCTCTCTTTATACTGAAAAAAATGAACTGCCGGATGAGGCGGTAAGAAGTGCGTTTGCGAAGCGTTTATTTTTCCCAGTGCTGTATGGAAGCGCGCTTAAGGACGAGGGGATAGATGAGCTCGTGGACTTAGTTACCTCGCTTGCGTCGCCAAAGCCTGTGACTGAGGGCTTCGGAGCCTACTGCTATAAGGTTACGCGCGAGGGAAATACCCGTCTTATACATCTGAAAATGACTGGCGGTACGCTTTCGATAAGAGACAATGTCGGAAACGATAAGGTGACTGGCATTCATTTTTTAAATGGAGATAAGCATGAGAACGTCACGACAATTGAGGCAGGAGACGTCGCCGCAATCGAGGGCCTTGACCATGTAAATGCAGGTGACGCCTTAGGTGAGTGTCAGGGCATAAAGCAGCCACTCCTAGAGCCTGTGATGTCGTTTCAGGTGATACCGCCTTCTGATGTGATCCCGCAGAAGCTCTTTGAGGATATGAATGTCCTTGGTGAGGAGGACCCGTCGTTAAGCGTCGAGTGGCTTGAGGAGACGAAGGAAGTCCATATCAGACTGATGGGACAGGTGCAGCTTTCTGTCGTAACTGAGGCTGTGAAGTCGAGGTTCGGATACGTTGTGACCTTTGGCCCGGGACGCATCATGTACAAGGAGACCATAACTGATTCAGCTGAAGGAATCGGGCACTTTGAGCCGCTGCGACACTATGCCGAGGTAAGACTGTTATTAGAGCCGGGTGAGCCGGGCAGCGGAATTACTGCCCTAAGCGAATGCCCGACAGATATTCTCGATAAGAATTACCAGCAGCAGATTCTCTCTGCCTTAAACGGTTACAGGCACCGCGGTGTGCTTACCGGAAGCCCGCTTACCGATGTAAAAATCACCGTTGCAGGCGGCGCTGCTTCGACCAAGCATACTATGGGCGGTGACTTCAGAAAGGCTACGATAAGAGCCGTAAGACAGGGTCTTATGAAGGCTTCATGCGAGCTCTTGGAGCCTTGGTACCGCGTCACTCTTACGATTAAAAACGACGCAGTCGGGAAAGCCATGAATGACCTGATGCAGATGGGCGGAAGCACCCAGCCGCCGCAGGCTATTGGTGATAATACTATCCTCGTTGGAGAGGTTCCGGTCAGCTCGTTTATGGAGTATTCGAAGAGGCTTTTTGCCTACACGGCGGGACCTCAGGATATCGTTATAGAAAATGCCGGCTACAGGCCGTGTCACAATGCCGATCAGGTCATGGAGAAGTCACATTATATCGCAGAGGCAGATACGAGGAACCTTCCTTCGTCAGTTTTCTGCTTCCATGGTGTGGGGACAAATGTCCCATGGTATATGGTCGACTCGATGGCAAAGAGCGAGCCTGTACTTAAGGGAGATCCGAGAGTTGACTGGAAGCATACTGCTGAGGTCATAAAGCAGGCGGCCGAAGAGGTTGAGGAGCAGTATGAAAAGCAGGAGGAGAAGCTTGCGGGCGGCGGCGCGATGGAAAGCCACGCTGCCAAAAAGAGCTCATATCAGGGCTACAGCGGTATGAGTCCTGAGCTCGAGGAGATTTTTATCAGAGAGTTTGGAGAGATAAAACGGCCTTCGTTTGATGATGGGACGACAGAACGCGATTACGACCGTGCAGAAAATATCCGCAACGCGAAGGAGGACTATATCTCATCTCATGCAGGCCTTGCCGAGAAGCGCCGTAATCAGAACAAGAAGCACCGCTATCTGATAGTGGATGGGTATAATGTGATCCATGCGTCAAAGGAGCTGATGGACCTGTTCCATTCGAATATGGACGCGGCCAGGACAAGACTTGTGGACGAGGTCGAGAACTATCAGGGCTTTGACGGAGCAGATACGATAGTGGTCTTCGATGCCTATAACAGAAAGGGCAATTCAGGGAGAGAGTCCAAGGTTGGAAAAATAACCGTTGTCTATACCAGACAGGATCAGACGGCGGATGCCTATATAGAGAAATTCACTCAGGAACACAAGGATAAGGACTCAGTCAGAGTCGTAACAAGCGACGGTGCCGAGCAGGCGATAGCCATAGGGAACGGTGCCGTAAGGATTACAGCCAGGGAATTTTTACAGGAGCTTAAGGAAGCACATCTATGAAGATAATGCACTGTGCAGATATTCATCTCGATTCAAAAATGAAGAGCAGGCTGTCTCAGGAGCAGGCTGATATGAGGCGTGAAGAGATGCTTATGACTTTTCACGAAAGCCTCGAATATGCCCAGGATCAGGGCGTAAGTGTCGTGCTTATAGCAGGAGACCTCTTTGACAAGAGTCATATCAGAAAGTCTGTAAAGGATAAGGTTAAGCAGGAGATCATAAGCCATAAGAGCATGGATTTTTACTATCTCAGGGGAAACCATGACATCACGGATTTCCTCGATGAGATGGATGAGATACCTGCGAATCTGCACCTGTTTTCAAAGGATAAGTGGACCTCGTATCAGCTTACTGAGGAGAATATCGTTATCACCGGAAGAGAGCTCGATGCCAAGTCTACAGCTGATGTCACAAGGGAGCTGGTGCTTGACCAGTCCAAAATGAACATCGTCATGCTCCATGGAATGGATAGTGAATATCCTGTACATGATAATTCATACGTTATAGACCTTTCGAAAATGCGCGGCAGATATATCGATTATCTGGCACTTGGTCATATCCACAGTTACCGCTGGGAGAGACTCGATGAGAGAGGGATTCTCTGTTACCCTGGATGTATGGAGGGCAGAGGCTTCGATGAGTGTGGAAAGAAAGGCTTTGTCATTATAGATATCGATAAGGATGGAATAAAGGACCACCAGTTTGTCTCACTTGCAAAGAGAGAACTCCATCAGATAAAGGTCGAGGTGGAGCCTGAGGACGGGCTGGATGAGATCATTACAAAGGTTAAAGAACCTTTAAGTTATACTCCAGAGAAGGATCTGGTCAGAGTTGTCCTGACCGGCCGCAAAAATATGGACCTCGAGATTGACTGCGACTGGATAAAGGATAAGACCGACAGGGGATTTTTCTACATGGAGGTAATGGACGATACCAGGACAAAGGTCAACTATGAGACCTTTGCACATGACAGGTCCTTAAAGGGTACTTTTGTGCGGACTGTACAGGGACTTGACATCGATGAAGAGGAGAAGGCAAAGATCATAGAGACAGGTATCCGTGCGATAATGGAGGGCAGTCTGATCGAATGATACTAGAGAAATGCTACATAGCCGGATTCGGCAGACTCACAGATCAAAGTTTTACATTTAGTCAAGGATTGAATGAGATCCTTGAGGAAAATGGATGGGGCAAGACTACATTCGCGGTATTTTTAAAAGCAATGTTCTATGGCCTCGAGTACGCTCCAAGAAGGTCTGGGCTTACCGAGAGGGAGCATTACAGACCATGGGGAAATGCTGCATACGGCGGGACTCTTGAGTTTTCAATCGGCTTGAAAAAATACCGCATCGAAAGACACTTCGGACACAGCGACAAAGAGGATGAGTTTGCTATATATGACGCCGAGACAAATCTGCCTACGGATGATTTTTCTGAGAATATCGGAGAAGAGATTTTTGAGGTAGACAGGGAGTCGTTTGAAAAGAGCATCTTTGTGCCGCAGGGCGCGCTGGAAACAGAGATCACAAGCAGACTCAATGCAAAGCTCGGAGGCTTAGGCGCTGTACAGGACGATATGAACCAGTTCGACGCTGCGGTAAAGGCGATAGATGAGGCCAGAAAGGTCTATACGTCTACGAGCAGGGTAAACCCCGGCAAAATAAAGCTTCTTACTGATGAGATAAAGGTCCAGAAGGAGAAGTCGGATCAGATAGCGACACTGCAGAAGGCCTACGACGCGAAGTCTCAGATGCTTTTAGACAAGAGGGCAGAGCTTCGTAAGCTTGAATTCAAGAAGAGTCAGCTTTCAGACTCTCTGGCTTCTATCGCAAGAAGCGAGAAGTCTGTCGGTGTGTACCAGGCAAAGCAGGATTCACTGAACAGACAGGAGGAGGTTCTTAAAGGACTCGATGATTTCTTTGCGCAGGGACTTCCGACAAACGAGGAGATCGATGGCTGGGAAGCGCGCGAGCGTGAGATAGAGCTCGATAAAAACCACAGGGATATCCTCCGTGAAAAAATGCCCGACCCGGACGAAGAGGATTTTTTAAAGGAACTTTTCTCAGATAATACGATAGAAAAATCGGATATAGAGCAGTGGAAGGATAAGGCAGCTGACATCAAGTCCATCAGGATGAAGGGTGAGCATGTCCAGATGTCTGAGGAGGACAGGACACAGCTGGCCGGATTCAAGGATTTTTTCAAACAGGGCGAACCGACCGATGAGGAGATGCAGAAGGAGCTTTCTGATGTAAGCCGTTTAAATGAGCTCTCCGGTCAGATGAAGAGCTTAAGCGATACCTACCAGCGTCACAGGAATGCTATAAAAAGCAGGCTCCAGACGACAAAGGTTGAGGAAGGCATGTTCAGACCTGTCATACTTGGTATAATCGTCGCGGTATTTTTCATAGCTGGATTTGTCTTCTTAAGCATGGACGATGGCGGCATGATAGCTGAGGTAATCGGCCTGGGAAGCTTAGCGGCAGGAATAGCTTTCGGCATCGTCTTTATTATGCAGATCTTCCACAACAGAAAAAACCGCAGCAAATACATGGAATCGGCTCAGGGCGAGATGATAGAGTCAGAGAAGGATCTCTGGAAATTAAGGGAAGAGTACAACGCCTTAGATTCTTCTATCAGCTCGTTTATCAAGAGGTATCCGGTCGAAGCAAAGGATAAGCAGCAGGCACTGCTTGAGATCCACAGGAAAAAGGACAGGTACGACACACTTTTAGCCGAGGAGCAGAAGTACAACGAGAACACCTCCGGCATGATGGAGGACCTCTCGTCCTTACAGCTCTCGCTCTATACCTCACTTGACAGATACGCGAAGATCTTTGGTGTAAACCTCTACGAGGACGCGAATGTCGGTGACTTGATTGAAAAAATAGACGAGAAATACTCGGAGTACATAGAGTTTGAAAAGAACGAACAGGATTATCAGAGACTTGCAGCATCAATCAGCAGTAAGCTGAGCGGCCTTCTTATGATACTTAAGGCTTTCCCACTCAAGAGTGATTTTTCAGACCCAGCAGCCTGTATAAGGGAGATAAGGGCGAATGCTCTGCTCTATACCCAGACCCAGGCTCAGGTAGATGAACTCAAAAACGAGCTCAAGTCACTTCATGTAGAAAATCTCGAGAGTGACGGCAAGACTCTTCAGGACCTTCAATACGAGCAGAAACAGATTGATGAGGAGATCTCAAAGCAGAAGCAGTACATAGCAGATGACGCAAAGGAGCTAGAGGAGCGTTCAGCCACTCTCTTAGAATGTGAGGAGGCAAGGGAGAACTTAAAGGAGCTCGATGCGAGAAAAGCCGAGTACGATAAAAAGGTAAAGCTCTTAGAGGATACAAAGAAATACCTAAGCCTTGCAAAGGAAAATTTCTTAAAGGTTTACATGGGACCGCTGCGTGAGAGGCTCAATTACTATCTGAAGAGTATCTATCCGGATACGGATGATGCTATACTTACGGATGATTTCGAACTGGATATGAACCTCTCTGTTTCAGTCACAGGAAAGAGCGGTGGCGGAAAGACCAGGAGCATAGACTATATGTCGACAGGCTACCAGGACCTCGCATCATTCTGCTCGAGGGCAGCGCTTATCGACGTGCTTTTCAGACGCGAGCAGCCGATGATAATCCTCGACGACCCGTTTGTAAATTTTGATGCTGACAAAATAACCGACGCCCGCAAGATGATGGGCACTCTTTCTGAAAAATATCAGGTCATCTATTTTACCTGTCATAAGAGCAGAACAATGAAGTAAGGGCTTTTTTTACGGAGGGAAGAACTATGGCGAACATTATGGATTACCTCGACTGGAGAGCGGATGTTCCATTCTCGCTCGACCCATACAATGAGGTTGACAATCTCGTATTTTCAACACTTGCTTACATCGATTTCGACGGAGTAGTTCCCGGCCTTGAAAAGGACAGGCCGATGTCCATACATGAGGTGTGCGGCCGCTACTGGAGAAAGCACACGAAGACTGAGATAAAGGATAGAAAGGCCTTTGTTTCGGATGCTCCTTTCATGCTTGAAAAAATGGACGGAAGCGCCAGATACAGGCACATGAAGCTTCTGCACTATATCAACTCCGTAAACGAGGATATCACTCTGCAGGTGTCAGCCATAACTATCCTTCCGGGAGACGGCTCAGTCTATGTGGCCTATAGGGGAACTGATGATACTCTTATCGGCTGGAAGGAGGACTTCCAGTTCGCGTACAAGGATATGACAGTCGGACAGAAGGTCGCAGTGGACTATCTCGACAGGACGCTTAACTGCCTTCCGGAGAATCTTAAGCTCTATGTCGGAGGCCACTCAAAGGGCGGTAATTTCGCAGTTTTCGTGGCTGCCTTCTGCAGATCGGCAGTAAGAGAGAGGATAGATAAGGTCTATTCAAATGACGGTCCGGGCTTCGTACCGGAAGTTATCAAGACAAGGGAATACCAGCAGATAAAGAGCAAGATAATAAAATACACTCCGGAGTTTACATTTATAGGCGGACTGATGGCTGATGACGCTGAGCCTGTCATCGTAAAAAGCGACAGCACCGGAGCCTATCAGCATGATCCGTTCAGCTGGCAGGTTTTAAGAAACCACATGGTCCTTGCTGACAGCTATGACTCACAGAGCGTGCTTCTTAATGAGACGATAGGACGCTGGGTTTCGAATGAATCTCCAGAGAAGAGGAAACTTTTTATCAATATCCTCTTTGACCTCTTCAAAGAGGCAGGAGTCACAAAGGCCAGCGAGCTTGGCAGGAACAAAATAAAGACATCCATCGCGATGGTGAATGCCTTAAGAAAGCTTCCAGCTGATGACAGGGCCACTTTCCTTTCGATTCTAAAGGATTTAGCGAAGAGCGGTGGAAGTGCGCTTCGCGATTCAATCCTCGATGTGGAGAAAAAAACAATTACCTGGTAAAGACTTGTCTAAGCCGAAAATCGGGTATAAAATATCTGTAGCTTTTATTTTTTACAGGCTGTAGCGGGGTGATTGCGATGGCTGATTCAAAAAACGCAGAATTGGAAAAATATATAGCAGCTCATGTAGATGAGGCTATTGAACAGGGGTGGATAAAGGTATATTTTCAGCCTGTGGTCAGGGCTCTTACAGGCAGACTTTCGAGCTGTGAGGCGCTTACGAGGTGGGTTGACCCGGTTTATGGGCTGATATCACCGGGAGTTTTTATTCCTGTACTCGAGAAGACTGAGCAGATACAGAAGGTCGACGATTTTGTTATAGATTATGTCGCGAAGCTTCTGAAAGAAGCCTCTGAGGCGGGCAGGAATCTGGTGCCGGTGTCCTTTAACTTAAGCCGCGTTGATTTTTCACAGGATGATCCATATGAAGTTACCGAGAAGGCAGTCGCTAAGTATGGCATAGACAGAAGGCTTCTTAAAGTCGAGATCACAGAGAGTACTCTTATTTCTGATCCTGAAAAGCTCAACAGGATGTTTACGCTCTTTCACGAGAAGGGCTATGACATCTGGATGGACGACTTCGGAAGTGGCTACTCTACGCTGAATGTCTTAAAGGACTACAGCTTTGATGAGATAAAAATCGATATGATGTTTCTCCGTGGCTTGAACGAGAGAGGCAGGAGCATCATTTCTTCCGTTGTAAGAATGGCTAAAAGCCTTGGAATCCAGACCCTTACAGAGGGAGCTGAGACCAGGGAACAGGTAGAATTCTTAAGGAATATCGGCTGTGAAAAAATACAGGGCTACTACTTTGGTGCGCCGATGCCGTATGATCAGCTCGTAAAGCACTGCTTTTATTTTGGACTTATACCTGAGTCGATGGACGAGGCCACAGTTTATGACGCAGCAGGCTCCGTTGATTTTCTCGAGGACAAGCCTGTGGCGCTGGTCGACAGCATTGACGGTGATATAAAGCTTTTATTTGCAAATGAGCATACAAAGAAGACCTTAAGTCTTTTTGGCATAAACGACGGAAAGACTGTAGTTAACAGTGTTTTTGAGGATAAAACCTCAGAGCTGTATTTCAGACTGACTAATTTTTTCAAGACTCTTAAGACACCAGGCGTGGAGAAGACGTTTAATGCTGTTTTCAAGGGCCACTATTTCAGGGCATATATAAAACTGCTTAAAAAAGTAAACGGCCACAGCCTTTATCAGACTGCCGTCTATGATATCACCTATGACCTTTCCCAGAACGAGGAAAGACGGTTTAACGACCTGCTGCGTGAGGCAAATGATATCTATAAGTATGTCTATCTCTGGTCTCCTAAGGAGGACAGTATAGAAGTCGTTTCCGGTGATGAAGATGGAGAAACTACCGGAAGCAGATATTCCAATACAAAGAATTTTTTCAGAAAAACAGCTGATGAGAGGGTGGCTGAAGAAGACAGGGAGCGTTTTATTGAGTTCTTTAATCCATCCCATATAAAGTCTGTGCTGAACAGGACTCATTCTAATTTTGTAGCTGAAGTCTTCAAGTTTAAAAAGCCTGAGGGCGGTTTTTCATGGGAAGAGATTGACGTCCTGGCTCTCAAATTCGGAGACTACGGTGATTTCCTGATTCTCCAGAAAAAAGCAGCGCTTGAGGATGCAACAAATCCTAAGGCTGTTATTAAGAGAATCGACAGTTCGATGGTTCATACCGGAACGAATGGAGAGGATACCGGAATGGAGCAGATTTATCATGAGCTCCTTGATTACAGCGGTCTCAAATTTTTCTGGAAGGACAAACACAGAAGATTCTTAGGTGTAAGCAGTGCAATGCTTAAATACTACGGGATCAGGTCAGCCTCTGAGATAATCGGAAAAACCGACGAGGAGATGGGCTGGCATATAGATAATGGCCCGTACTTCGATGATGAGATGCAGGTTATCAAAGAGGGGAAGGTTGTAAGAAAATCCTTAGGCCACACTCTTGTCGGAGGACAGGTGAAGATTATCTCTGCGACAAAATTCCCTCTGTACAAGGGAGACGAGATAGTCGGGCTTGCAGGATTTTTTGAAGAGGAGAATGCTGTTTCTGTTCACTCGGATGCCGGCGTCCTGACTGACAAGGCCACTGGTTTTATGAATTTCGGCGGCTTTATGCTCTCCCTTATCTATTACCGTGACAACTATCTGAAGACAAAAGAGAGCTATACCATAGCGTACATCCATGTGGATACTGACTGGACAGAAAAAGAGTATGCAAAGGAAAAGGACAGGCTTGCAAAGCGTCTTGCGCTGTCATTATCTGATAAGTTCACAGTCGGCGAGATGATCTGCGCGATGGACGACGGCCAGAGCTTTATGATTATTACAAAAGAGGGCGTGGCAGAAGTCAGAGAGCAGGTTTCCGATTTTATCAAGGATGTGGAGAGCATCAGTTACATAGGGAGCACCTCTGTAAAACTCAGGGCATCCTATTCTCTGGTTTCAGCTGAGGAGGATATCCCTCTGGATGAGCTGGTTGCAGTCTTAAAAGAGAGATGCAATCTGGAGAGCATATCAGAGTATTCTATGGGTGCTGACAGATTCGTTATAGACCTTGAAAAATTAGACAACATGGATGAGAGAATCTATATATGCGATATGGATTCCTATGACCTTTTCTTCGTCAGCAAAATGGTCAAAAAAGATCTTGGACTTCCGGAAGATTTCAACTGTCGTGGGCATAAATGCTATGAGCTGATTCATCACTATGACCATCCATGCAATCACTGCACCAATCCTGTCTGCACGAGGGACGGCTTTGTATCTCATCACTATCATAATTCCGTTACCGGACATGATTATCTGATGAGGGATACCATTATCGATTTTGCAGGGAAGGCTGCAAAGCTCTCAATGAGTATTTCTCTGACTGAGAATATCCGCGATGTATTAGATGCTAATAATATGCTGTATAAGAGAATCAGAATCAACGATTTTCTCGCAGATGCATTAGAAGAGACCAATCCTGACGAAGGCCTTGGAAGAATGCTTGAAAGTATAGGCAGGGAATTTGCTGCGGACAGAGCGTATATTTTTGAAGAAGAAAATGCAAAACTCAGCAATACCTATGAGTGGTGTGATGACGGGGTTGAAACGGAGAAGGATACACTTCAGGATATACCTGTTACTGCTGCTTCTGTCTTCTACGATGAATTCGAGAAGAATTCTTCCATCGTTATTAACGATGTGGAGGAATATCGTGGCACAGCACTCTATAAGATTCTGAAGCCTCAAAAGATCTTCAGACTTATTGCAGCACCTCTGAAGGATAAGGGCCAGATAAAAGGATTTATCGGTATAGACAACCCATCTGTGGATATGATGGAAAATGCCGATATGACTTTGAATTCTCTGGCAAAATTTGTCTCGGCTCTGATAAGGAACAGGAATATCCTGAATACCTTAAATGATTTAAGCCACCATGACCAGATGACCGGTGTCTATAACAGGTCTGCCTTAAAGCATATATTCTCAAGCATGGATAATTTAGCTGTGACAGTATTAGTCTATGCTGATATAAACAACCTTAAGGAGACTAATGACAAATACGGCCATAAGGCAGGAGACAAGCTGATCATTAATGCTGTCGATGCCATGACAAAGGCTGCAGGAACTGATAAGGTCTTCAGAATGGGCGGAGATGAATTCGTCATTCTTCTCGAAGCTGATAATATTACTGAGGTAGATGAGATGCTTAATGCCCTGACTGAGACTTTTGAGAAAGAAGGGGTAAGTGTAGCCATAGGAGCATCTGTACGCACTGATCCGAAAGATTCACTTAAAAAGCTTTTGACGGAGGCGGATCAGAGGATGTATATAAATAAAAAACAGATGCATAAGGAAAACAGCTGATATTTTTTTAAAAAAGTTATTGACAAGCGGCACTTACCGTGATAGAATACTTTTTGTTCGCGCGGGTGGGACGAATCCTTACAGAAGAGTTCCGCCGGCAGGATTTGGAGAGGTATCGAAGCGGTCATAACGAGGCGGTCTTGAAAACCGTTTGTCCGAAAGGGCGCGTGGGTTCGAATCCCACCCTCTCCGTTTCAGGAACCTGCAGGTCGTTAACAGCGGCGCGAGGGTTCAAATCCCTCCTTCTCCGCTCTGACTTGTGTCTGGATCAGATACAGGCCGGCACGTGAGGTTCTGATTTGGAAAAAAGAATGAAAAAGTTCTTGACAAACAGAACCGAACGTAGTATGATTTATAAGTCGCCCGAAAGAGCGACACAGAGATTTCTGAAAAGAAATCAAAAAAGTTCTTGACAGAGCACTTCCTAAGTGATATACTTATGAAGCTGTCGCTGAGACAGGACAAAGAACCTTGATAACTAAACAGTGAAACAACCTTGAAAGATTTCTAAGAATCAATCATTCGAGTGTAACTCGAAACCTTTTAAGAACAGTAATGAA
>ONBW01000059.1 GCA_900316165.1 uncultured Lachnospiraceae bacterium
GTGAAAATCTTTATAGCCTTTGCTTTCATAGTTTGAACCCTTCCTTTTCATGTATTCTTTATTTATGACGTCATATCAGCATATATAGTAAACGACATAGATAACGTCGTCTGCTATAAAAAAGGCCCGTCTCTCGAATGCCACATGCTCCTGCCAATTATATCACCCGCCATACACCGCCTCCGGATATCCGTCCCTGCCCCTCATTCTGTTCATAAAGACGCCGTAATAATACCCAATCGTATCAGTAGCGTTGAACAGCGAAGTAAGCAGGTACTGGCGCATATTCCGTATACGGGACGTGACCCTCTTCACTGAATCGATCACATACCCAACCACATCAGATTTCATGAGCATAAAACGCTGCCGCACCATATCCCCGTTCCTTGGAATACGGCTGATCATGATCTCACGGTCCTCCGTCATTATCACGTCAGTCATAAGCTCCACAATGTCATCAACCATAGGCAGATCATCAGGCCGGGTAACCCGAAAATCAGTATAACCGATATGCTTATGGATCAGCCTGTTAATACTTTGACGTAAACCACCAGCACCATTGAAACCGTCACCCGTGATCCGTCCCGAAGCATCACCTTTTTTAGCCATCCCCGATTCCCCGAACACTTCCTTACTCTTTTGTTCAAAACCAGATTGATGGATAGGATTGATATGGCTGATGTTGTAGTTGCACTCATTATCATTAATATCAGTCTTAATAGAGTTCGTTTCGCGGTCGTCCGGACATCCGTCATGTGGTTGTCTGTGGATTTCAGAGCTGTTGACAGCTTGTACACTCTCGTCAGTACAGCAGTCAGACAAACTTCTGTCAGAGCCGCTTACAACAATATTCTTCACATAAATGATGACCGGCTTCCCCAGCCCCTGCGGAACTCTTTCGATGAGACCAACCTGTACCAGCGCCTTAAAAATCTTGGCAATCTTGGTCCTGCCAAGCCTGAGAACATTACACGCTTCTTCGACCGTAAAGTAGATAAAAACATGGCCATCGCTGTCGACCCACCCATTTTTCGCAGATAGCGCAGCCCTGTCCAGCATGAAACTGTACGCGATCTTGTCATGATTGTCGAGAACCGCAAACTCTTCTTCATGCATCAGCGCCTTCGGGGTCTTCATGTAGATCTCCGCATATTCACAGTCCTGAGTCAGGTATCTCATAATAATTCTATCAGCCATCATTTATCCCTTTCATTTTTCAGTTATTTATCGTCCTGCTTATACCCTCCCCTGCGCCCGTAATGGGACACCACTTTTCAATGTTTCCACAAAAGTACACGCTGATCTGTCCCAAAATCATCTTCCACACGGGTACATCTAGGAGACCCCCACAATTAGCGCGAGTTTCGCCTGCGTATTACAAAAATCCGCTACGCGGATTTTGTAATACTGCGGCACACTCGCTGGGGTTGGCACCCCAGACCCGCCCTGCTTCACAAAAACGCACTTACCACGAAATCACTTGGATAAGTGATTCGTGCCTGCGGCACTCACAGCGCCCCTGCGGGCCGAACAGAACATTAAAAAGAAAAAGGTATGATGAAATGGCAAGACCGAAAACAGACGAACCAATGGACCACATCGTAGCAGTAAGATTTACAGAAACCGAATATCAACTCTTCGCAGAAGAAGCAGAAAGGCAGAAAATATCCGTATCAGAATATATCCGGCGCCAGACTCTCTACGGAAAGATTGAAGTCTACTACGACATAGCAACGAGCAGCGAAGAGATCAAAAAAATCAGAGAAGAACTGCATAGGATTGGCATCAATCTGAATCAGATTTCCAGATTCTTCAATAGCGGCGGGAAGGCCGTAGACGCGATCATCAAAGATGTGCAGAAAGCAATATCCGATATCTATGCGCTTGGAAAAGAAATGAAAAAACTTGTATCACCCTGGCAAAGTATAGAGGTATAAAAAATATGGCAGTACTAAAGCACCTATCAAGTAAAAACGCAGATTACGGATCAGTCGTGCAGTACCTTATGTTTCAGCACGACACACTGACGGGAAGGCCTCTGATCAGAGACGGTCATCTACTTATGCGCGATGAATTCCTGATAGATGGAGTAGAATGCAGTCCGGCAAATTTTGATATCGAATGCGATGAGCTGAACTGCAAATATCACAAAAACCAGGAGTATCAAGATATCAAGTCCCACCACTATATCATAAGCTTCGACCCGAAAGATGTGACAGAATGTGGTCTGACGATGGAAAAGGCCCAGGATATCGGGCTTGATTTTACGAAGAACAATTTCCCCGGTCATCAGGCAGTAGTCTGCACACACGCCGATGGTGATAACCACTCAGGAAATATCCACGTCCATATCGTGATCAACAGCCTTCGGAAAAAAGACGTTGTGCATAAGCCATTCATGGAACGAAAATGCGACTCGAAAGCCGGATATAAACACCATCTGACAAACGATTATCTCGAATATCTGAAAAAGCAGGTAATGAATATCTGCAACTCCCTTGGACTTCACCAGGTAGACCTTCTTTCCCCAGCAAAAAGCCGCCTGACAGATAAGGAACAGTGGGCAAAGGCCAGGGGTCAGAAAAAACTTGATACCATAAATCATAAAAAAATAAAAAACGGCGAAGCCCCTGAAAACGCAGAGTTCTTAACAATCAAAGAAGAGCTTCGCCGTGCAGTAAAAGAAGCCTCATCATCTGCAAAGAGCGAGCAGGAATTCAGTCAGCTGCTAAAAGAAAAATACAACATCACGTTAAAAGTGAGCCGTGGTGCTTATGGCTACATCCACCCAGACCGGAATAAACCGATAAGGGGACGAATGCTCGGAACCGAATATACCGAAACTCACCTGCGATCAGTATTTTCACGGAACGTGACAATGGGGACGCGTACAGGTGACACATCGTGCCGCCAGAACGCGTCCCTGACACACCTGCCAATACATTCCACTCAGGAGGAACCTGATACCCCATCTCTTCTGGGCAAGCTCCACCTCTATCAGGAAATCTCCATTCAGCAGACTTCCTCGCAGCCGGAGCCAGACCAGCTCATTGAATACCTGTCACGGCGCAAGCGCATAAAAGCACTACAGGAATCAGCAGAAGCTGTCGCATTTTTACAGGAAAAAGGTTACGATTCTATCGATGACTTGAAAGCTGATATCTCAGACGTGCGTTCGGAAAAGAGCATAATTCAGCAGAAAATAAGAGCAGTCGGCAAAGACATAGAGGGTCTCAATGAGCAGCTACATTACACCGGCCAGTACTATGCCCGTAAAACGATATACAAAGAGTTCGTACATTCAAAGGATAAGGCAAAATTCCGAGCAACCCACAACACAGCAATCCGGGAGTTCGAAGAAGCCAGACGCTGGCTCCACAGCCATATAGAAAACGGCACACTTCCAACCTACAATATCATGGAATCTGAAGAAGGTAAATTTCCTGGACCACGCACAGTCAGAGCCGTCCGCGATAAAGAGATCATGGAAAGAGGCAAGTTCCGTGACGAGCACAGAGCTTTGAAGGAGAAAGAAAATAATCTGAATACAATCCTTGAAAAAGTAGAGGCGCTGGTAGTTTCACCAGCAATAGATGAGACTATCATTTCCAGGAAAAGAACTCAGCAAAGTCGTTCATAGGAATTGAGCCTGCCCATACAGTCCTGGTGACATAATAACCATTAAATTCCAAAATACTACTTGACAGAAATGGTAATGTGTGGTTATACTAGACAACATAAGAGTAAATGGTAATAAATTGAAGGTGAGCTATTAATGATAAAAACAGATGAAAATACTATGGATCCCCGTGTGAAGCGTACCAGAAATGCTATGCGTGGTGCTTTTCTTAAGATGTGTGCTGAAATGCCTTATGACCATATAAATGTAAGCGACTTGGCGAGAGTTGCCGGTATCAACCGCAAGACCTTCTACCTGCATTACAGCGAAATGAATGATCTGATGGATGACGTGGAAGATCATATCATCACTGAAATCCGCGGGCAATTCAGCAATGATACAACAGATACCGGCGTAGCTGGCAATATATATGTGCTCTACCGTTACCTTCAGGATCATTCAGACGTTATGCAGCCGCTTCTCAATGACTACACTTACGATCATTTTGCCCGCAGGTTTATGCATGATGTTCTAACCTCAGACTGCTTTAGACCTCTCTACGGCACTAACCCCGCCCGAGCAGCAATAGCTGAGGGCTACTGCACCAGCATTTTCTCGATATATGAAGCCTGGAAAAAGTCCCCAGATACAAAGCTTGATCTGAAAGGAGTCGCAGACCAGTGCGCCAGGATGGTACTTCATGGTGGGATAAAATAATCCTCGGCCTGGAAGGTCAAAGAATAGCAAAAATTCTCTTCTGTCCTTAGATAGCCCGGTCCTGTTCATCGCCTCATCATCAAGGGTGATTACCTGCATTCTAGCAAAGTCTTACAGGCTTTTCAGCAGTACTGAACGCAGAGAAATGGCCGGTATCACCCTATCCCCTTCAACCCGTCCATAAGTATATGTGTAGTCATCTCTGCAAGTTTTTCAAGATCCTGTCTCTCATCCTTCGGCTTATTCTTCCAGCGACGATAAACCCCAATCGATACGTCGGCGATAAAGTCCGACACCATCTCCTGATGCTCAGGCATATCGCAGAACGATTTAAAAAAATCAGCGGCAAAAAACTCAGCGCTCAACTTATCCGCAAAGTCACTGTATTCATTCGCATTTAGAAGCTTATATCGTGCCGGAGAGTTGGTGTTTAAGCAATTGTAGAATAAGCCTACCCCCCCCCCGGAGCGATTTATCTGGCATTTTATTAAGCCTGTTAATCATCTCTGACAGTAAATCTTCACGAACCGCATCCAGCACATCCTGTTTCGAGCCGAAATACTTGTAGAAAGTATTTTTATTAACCGGTGCCGTCCTCATGATCTCCTCCGCCTGGATCTGGTCAAAAGGTTCCTCCGCCACCAGCTCCAGCATCGCCCGCTTGATGTCACGAATTGACTTCGAGGTGCGGGGATCATTACGGTTTTTATTTGTATTCGTCTTTGGCATATGCTGCCATCCTTTCCAACTTCGCACACCCCTAGTATATTATAACTTATATGAACCAGACGATTTCATATCTTTAAGATCCTCTATCATAAGACCATAGGAATTATACTTTGATGGTAGTTCTTTGAGCAGAGAAACAAGTGCTACAAATCCGACATCTATGATACCACCTAACAAAACGGCCACAATAAAAAATGAACGTACTGAAAATTTGTGTACTGCCATGGCAAACAGGCTCGATACTCCGAACGGAATAACGATCTTCCACATTATCCTCTGCCTTGTTGTCCTCACAAAGCGAAACCGATCACATTTTTTCTGTTCATTACAGCATTCATTGATAAGATCATCAGTATTTGAAAATGAACACTGCTTTATTACCCTAGCCCCATTCTCTTCAAGCCATAAATATCTTTCGTTATTCAACTCTGTATTGATTTTCTTCATATATTCCCGTACCTCAGGGCGTTCTGTATATCTCTTCACATAAATGACAGTCAGGATGACGCAAATGAAAGCCAGCG
Source organism: uncultured Lachnospiraceae bacterium (assembly GCA_900316165.1). Lineage (GTDB taxonomy): Bacteria > Bacillota > Clostridia > Lachnospirales > Lachnospiraceae > Weimeria. The sequence goes on from ONBW01000059.1 coordinate 5,590, forward strand.
CATATTCAGGATAATCATTTGCAAGAAATAGCAAAACACCAGCAATTCCTAGCAGCCCGACTATCAGAATCAGGCAAACCATAGCTGTTATCGAAAAATAGATCCTGTGTACTTTACAGAAGCTCCGATAGCCTTTTATCAATTCTTCCATAGTGTAATTCTTCAGAGCATATTGTTCAGAAGCCTTACGCTCCTTCCTGTGAAACTCCTTACGTGACACACAATCAGAAATTATGTATGCGATCAAGCAGAACAGGACCATGAAAAATAGCATCCGGACAACACATAATTTCCCTGAACTTAATAAATATGACAGTATAGTACCAGCTGACATATATCCGAACGCAAACCTACTCAGACATATTTCCTCAATATGAGTAATATCCTCATTTTCTAATTTTGGATTCTTCAGGTAATAATCCTTTTTGATTTCCTCGGCATCTTCTGTGTGCAGGTCTCCAAATAGTCTTATTACAGCATGCTGTATATTTATTGGCACCATATACTTCAGTAGCAGAAGCACCGAGCCAGCAAGCAGCATTCCAACCGCTATGGTGTATACCACATCCCTGATCATTTTGTCCACCTCCAATTCATACAGTCTCCAGCACCTCTTCTCATTTATATCGTCAAGGAACAATAAAAACTGAATATCCCATACTTTATAATAACGTGATAATGCAGAAATCCTACCCCCTGGATTTCTTTTCCACTGTCCATATATTTCGCCTTGAATCTTACTCCATGCGTCATTCCTTGGTAATCGAAGTCACTCCGCTCGTATCCACAGTCACTGCATACGCATTATCCGCACTGATTTCGCCAAAATAAGCGGTAAAAGATACTGATGCTCCCTTCTGGAATGTCATGATATCATACTGGCTATCCATACGCTTGCCGTATAGCGGTGAATCAAAATATTCAATCTGCTTATTTTCATTAGGTCCGATCACAGGATACTGAGTAACAAACTGCGATGCAGATGTACTCACAGGGTCATAATAGTTGCCATCATAATCCAGATCACCGTGAATGGCAATCTTAGGCGCAAGATATACCTGAAGTCCGGTACTATTCCTGATCATGAGCTTCACAGAATGATTGCGTCCGCTCATATTGTCAATAAAAAGCTGTGCCTGAAATCCGGTCTGTATCGTCTGGATAGAATTCTGCGTTACTTTGACCGTAAGTGTCGCCTTTTTCTTTCCGGTCCTGAACGTCACCTTCGTAGTCCCCTTCAGCTTAGGAATCACAGTATAGATAGTCTTTTTCCCGCTGTGCTTCTTGAGCTCTACATATGCCACATCCGGTTGCCGTACAGTTACCTTGATTTTCTCATTCGTCTTATCCGATGTAAGCGTCACATCTTTGCTTTCTGTAATAGAAATGCTCGATGATGACAATTTGAACTTAGATGCAGTCTTCTTCGCAAACGCTTCCGTAGGAAGACAGACTGCTGTAAGCGCAATAACTGCCAGCAGTATCACCGCAGTAGTTTTTTTTAAAACTGATTGTATGTTCTTCATTGGAAATTTCTCCTGATTTTAAAATAAAAATCCCGAAACACTGGGAGGAGTGTCTCGGGACTTATGGTCAATTGAATCACAAGGACTTTTTACAGGGAGTCCCTGCTTTCATATGTCAAATTTGTTGATTTTCTTTGAAGGATTGGGTATTACTTCTTGTCAGTCTTGAAGGTCTTAGCCTTTGTAGCCTTTGGACCCCATGTAGTCTTACCATTGGTATCCTTTACATAAGCCTTAACCTTTACCTGAACCTTAGTACCCTTCTTTACAGAAAGTGTGGTCTTGTTGCCGGCAACATTCTTGCCAACCCACTTGCCGTTTCCGATTTTCTTCCAGACACGGTAGTTGATGTTCTTACCCTGTGAAGCCCACTTAACTGATACGTAAGCGCCCTTCTTGTTAGAAACCTTAACGCCAGTAACCTTCTCTGGAGTAGCTGTAATTCCGCCTTCCTGAGATACAAGAACGGTAACGATCTGCTGACCGGCAGCAACAGTATCTGTAGCAGCAGCATCAACTGTGATGAATGCGGCACCGATTGCCTTTGCTGTAACATTACCATTAGCATCTACAGTAGCTACGTTCTCATCAGACGACTTATAAGAGATTGCTGAGCCTGTTGAAGCAGTAGCACCAATTGTACCGCTCTCGCCTGGCTTAAGCTCCAGCTTTGAGTTAGTTACTTTAAGGTCATTGGCGGCCTTTGCACCAGTGTAGTTTACAGTAACCCACTTTGTATCAGGAGCAAGAGCTGTGGTAGTCTCATTACCAGTAATACGAACATAAATTGTACCCTGGTTAGAAGATGTGTAAGTCAGATTTCCATTACCATCAAGAGTGATGTCAGAAGAAGCTGAAATAACATCATTAGAGCCAATTCCCTTTACAAGATCATACTTAAGCTTTGTCTCATATGTTGCCTTTGCACCAATTGAAGCCTTTGGAGCATCCTTTGTGAGGTTATATGTGTCAGCAGTAGTAGTGATCTTGTTGTTAGCATTCTTTGTAACTACCTGAACAGCAAAAGTAACTGTTGCCTGTCCGTATGTATCCGCACTATTTCTGCAAATCAGCTGTACAAAAGCATTACCTGCCTTGTTTGCTGTAAGTGTGCCATTTGCATAAGTCACGATATCAGAAAGCTTTGAAGGATCAGCAGCATCATATGCAGCACCTGTGATATATCTGTCATCAGATGCAGTATTAGTTGTGAACTCAAGAGTTGAAGACTTCTTATCCTTTATTGAAAGGTAAAGTCTTGGAAGTTTTGCCCACTCGCTTGTCTTAAGCTGGCCAGCCTGACCACCAACGGTCTTACCAAGATCTTTCTGATTATCCTTCTCTTTTACCTGAAGAGTAGTTGTATCCTTATTGTAAACAGTTACAGGTACATAGATTGTAAGTCCTGCAAGAGTTTTGCTTGATACAGTTGTTTTAGCAACAGATACCTTAACATAGCCTGAGTATGTGTTGTTATTACCAACAGTACCACTCTGAGCAGGATTCGAAACAGTGATGTTACCGCTGTTGTCTACAGCTATCCATGATACGCTAGAAGAAATAGTATACTGTCTGCCGTAAGAATCATTGATATCAAGCTTCGCAGTCTTATTGCTGATGGTATCAAGATAAATCTGAGAGCCAGTTCTGTAGAGCTCTGTAACAGTGGTGCTTCCACTAGGTGCTACAGTATAGAAATCCTTGCCAGCGTACGCATAGTAATCTCCACTCGTAACAGTTCCAGTTGAAGTCCAATCTGATGAATTAAAGTAGTCCGTAGTTGCAGAACCAACTGTAGCATCTGGCTTAGTAGTAAGTTTCACATCCTGATTCTTACCAGTTCTTGATGGATCATAAGAAACCTTGAGTGTATCTGTACCATCATTCACTACTACATTGAAAGAAGCTGATACAAGAGTTGAGTCACTTCCACCAATTGTGTAAATAACATCTACATCAATTGTCGTAGTACCTACACCTTCGGCTTCAATTGTGAATGTCTGACTCTGCTTGGCATCTACTTCATTAGTTGAAGTCAGTGGGATTGGATTAGTTCCTACGACTTTCGCAATTTTCTCGTCAGCACTGGTAGCCTTCAGGCTCTTAAGATGAGCAGCAGTAGGAAGTGCAGAATACAAATTATAAAGGTTTACGGTCTGTGCCCACTGTCCTCTTGAAGGTGTTGTTTCACCTGGAGCCAGATAGTCTGAAGCACTCCCAGCATCATTTACTTTTGTATATTCAACTTTATCTTTAGCAAAAGTAATATTAGCCACTTTAGACTCTACATTTACGGTAAGATTTTCTCTACCAATGATGTCACCTGATGAAGTAAGTACTCTCAGTGAGATTGTTGTAGAACCTACACCTGTAGCTTTAACCCACAGATATTTTGCAGTGGCTGAGCTAATCTGCTGATTTGTGACTGCGCCTGTAACAGAAGTATTTAATGCGCTTGGAGCTGAGCTATTGCTACCAGCAAGAGCAACTTTGGCAACGTTCTCATTACCAGAGTCAACTTCAAGTGTTGTCGCTTCTGTAGAAATCCACTGTTTCTGTGAGATGTCCTGAGTTTCAATCCATCTGATCTCTCCATTATGAAGATTAATAGTTTCTGTCGAGTCAACCTTCAGGATGTCTCCTGCATGAGCATCTACTGATGCCCCAAGATTAGCAACCGGTGCGAATGTAAATGCTGTAGCAGCAGCAAGCACAAGTGCTAAACCTTTCTTTAAATTTAACATTTTGTTATGATTCCTCCTTTATTGTGGAAATCCTTTCCTGTAGAAGTGCACGCACCCTCTATCCAGCCATATCTGAAGCAATCTGCCTTGGACTCACTACCACCGGTTTCCCGCTTCGAATCTTGTACAAGGCTCTCCTGCTCCATCATCCTGGATGAAACTGATGCATAATCGCAGGCCCCTTTTATAGGAAGAAACCTGCAGTCATTTTTCAATGGCACTCCTGCATCCGGATTCCAGTATGGAATAGAATGTTTGTCAATTTGCTACGTGCGTCCTGACCTCCCAATCTCGTATGACATAAGGCGGACCCGTCAGCAACCTGTATGCGTCACAGGATTTTGTGACAGATCAATTATCATACATATTATGACTCACGTTCCTCAGAGATTCGCTGTTTTCCCTTCGGACATCTATGAATTTACCGCAAAAACTGCCCTTTGAAAATTGCCAGAAAAAGGGCAGCATCCTATTTTTAGGATACTGCCCGTAATTTGTCCTATCAGACACAATAGAACGTATATTCGATATTCAATTTTCCTTTAAGCTATGCCCTCGTCTTTTTCTTTTTGGCGATTGTTCTCTGCTCTCTCGCCTGCGAAAGGGACTTATCAGAAATCACATTAAGCCTGTCCCGCATCTCCCCGAGCATATCCTCTCTTATGCTTTCCAGCACATCATCCTTCGAAGCGAAATGCTTGTAAAAGGTCATCTTCGTCACCGGTGCTTCCTGCATGATCTGCTCGATCCTTATCTGGCTATACGCCTCCCTTCGGATCAGCTCGAGCATCGCCCTCTTAATATCACGGTCGGTCTTCCCAATGCGGGAATCTTTTTTCATAGAAACAACTCTGACCATATCTACTCCATTTCGGACGCACGCCTCAGACTGAATTCATTTTCTCAGCCTCAGTGGTCTTTTTTAATAAAAGTTCTCTAAGAGCTGTGACTTCACTAGTGTCTATATTTTTCTCTTCACATAAAGATGATTCCAATACTGTCATCGCCTGAAAGCTGCTCTTAAAATACATCAAAGCGGTAGCGCAATCCCCATCTGTCAAAAATCTACGCCCGACATTAAGTAGTTGCACAGCATATTGCTCGGTTTTCGTTATCCTATCCTCAGTCCCTAAATCGGCATTATGCATAATCTCTTTATCATAATACTGATTCAGGTATTCCAGATCATCACTTGCAAAGCCGTGCCTGTTTGCTCTTAGCAGCTTAAGATGTCTCAGCAGCACATCACCAAGCCAATCCCCTTTAAACAGGTCTATTATATCTATAATCAGATACACCCACACAGGGCACATCATGATCAGAGTAAATATAATACCCAAATAATCAGGGCCATCAAAAGGGTCTACCTTGAACACGTCTAATATAATCTGTAAAAACCCGACTCATACAGCAGCACCTGCGCTGAATACAGATGAAACCGTATCATGTCTCCTGTTTTTATTTTTGTTTTCATCTTCAAGGGAATCAATCATAACCTGGAGCTTCTCATCTCCATCTGCAAAAACATCATCCGGTCTGTCAAAGTATTTATCCAGATCCTTCAGAATATTTTCTGTCTCTTGCTTCACCAAATTATCTGAAAATATCTTCTTACGATTCGAACTAATGTATAGCGAATATATTAGTAATGCTATAAATGAGGCTAAGGCAATTACAGCCAGGCAGATATTTTTTAGCCCTGCCATCTCCCAGAGCAGTGTTAATGCAACAACGCAGAGTCCAAACGCCGGAAATAAATGTTCCATTATGTTCTGCTTATGATAGGCATTGGTTTTCCACGCCTTTTCAGCAGTCTCTTCAGGAACGTCTTTCCATCTATGTTTGAAATAGCTTTTCAGTTCCAGCATTTTACTTGTAATCGTCTTTTCATCTATTAGTGCTTTTCCATCTTTCAGCATTTGTTCTTCCTCCTGATTGAATTGCCACAATTCATACAGCTTCACTACTCTCCCCATTTTACACCTTCATGGTTAAAAATGGAAGCAGCAATCACTGCTTCATAGGGCTGTTTCATAAAGGCATTATATAGGTGTGCTCTGCAAGTAGTATACAGTTCCAGACTATCGTATATATGTAGTGAAGCAATAAGCTGTGGTTTTTGGTTTTTCTCGTTCCATGATTTTGTTTTTGCTAAAAAAGCGCATGTTTACCAAGGCCTTACCATAGTTCAAATTTTTAAATCAAACTACAGGCACAGGCTCGAATATATATCTCATTACAGATTCCCAGTCAAACGTGACTTTGTCATAGGCCGGCTGAAATTCTTTAATGCCACTATCCTGCATAAAAAGTCTTACAACATTATACGCGATCTTTCTTATGACCGTCATTCCGACGAGGCCTCTGCGTATCGTACTCCGGTCCTCACCATATGTGTTGTCAAGAATGCCATGCAGGCTGTTCTCTATGACCCATTGTTTTCTTTTTGTTCTGGCCATCTCTTTTGCACTCATTACTACATCAGAGATAAGTCCGATACGCTGCCTGGGTGAATCAGCATCGTCACTTTCTGAAGGTTTATCCGGCTGACGACAGCTCCCTTCTTTAAGAAATTTTTCTCGTGACGGTGTAATATCAGTCCCGTTTTCATCGCGGACAACAAGTATCCTTGTCTGTCTCATCTGACCGACACATCCGATATTGGCTTTGATCTCTTTAAAGCCTTTTATCTCTTCCCCACTATAGATTTCCGTAGCCCTGTATTCATCCCTGTCACGGTTCCTTTCATATGTACTATACTTATCATAGATATCAGCATATTTTTTATCGAATTTTATGGCGTCCTTTTCTTTTTCGGTATTCAGAAGTTCAAAAAAATCCGAGATCTCTTTATAGAGTACAGGATTATTCTTCTTTACCTGTAACAGGAAATGAGCTCCCATCTCTCTTATCCTGCTTATTATTGGTGCTGTAGTACCTATCGCATCAATGGTTATCATACTGTCTTTGATATTGAGTGTCCTGAGCAGTTCCGGTATATTTGTCATTTCATTTGTTTTATCTGGGATAAAGCGTTCCCCGACAACAAGACAGCTTTCAGTATCAATGGCATTCAGGATATACTTCGTTCTCTCGCCGCTTACTTTCAGGGCTGCTGCCCGGACTCCTTTCCCGTCTATTGCTATATGCCGGCCTCTTGTATTTATTATCGTCGACATCCATGATGTAAAGATATCAATCAGCATTTCCTGATCAATATCACCCATGATCCTGGAGATTGTAGGAAGAGAGGGAATACCGCCTTTAAGCTTCAGATATTTCTTCAGTCTTGTCTCATTGTATTCCGCCCATCTGTGTATCTTTCTGTAACTGTTTTTTCCCGCAAGCGATCCTATAGTTACAAGTAACATAACATCAGTCTGGTCATGCTTTGTTGCCCGACCGCATCTGCATTCAGGAACTGTCTTCAGCCACTCATACAGAGACAGCGGCTTGAAAACAGCCTTAAGGCACCTCCAGTTCTACATTCAGCTTTCCGAGCAGTTCATGCTGCCTGTCAGATATCTTTGAGATCATCCTGTTCTTGCCTATCGTGACAAGATAGATCGATGACAGGGTCCTCAGATCATCGAGTCCGATATTATATTCTCTTGCAATCCGTCTGGAAAGCATAGTTCTCTGAGTCCATGACTGTATGTGCTCATCAATCTTTTCTACTACCTGCCTTTCATCCTGTATATAACTCTCAGGTGAATCCTTAAGTATTATGTAATCGAGAACTTCAGGCCAGCAATCTCCAAGAGGTTCTTTCCAGCCGATAGGGCATATGAGCTCTACAGTTCTGGAATAACCGAACTCTCTTACAATTACATCTCCGGTATTAACATTGATCTTTTTCTGATCGCTTCTGATAATTCCTTCGGGAGTTATCTTGCCCAGATATGTATCAACTGGTATGGGATTTTTCTTCCCCGGAACACGTTTGGATGTGTGTTTATAGAGATAGTAATTCTCTCCGACACGTTTGACTGTAGTACCTTTTGTTTTGTGATTCTGGACCCATTCAGGGTAGACTTTGTTAGGCATAGGCGCCTCCTTTCTGTATGAGTATATTATATTCATACATAGAGTATAATATACCTGGAGGCAAAAGAAAAGAGCCAAGTCTGAAGATTGTATGAGTATAACCTCCAGGCTTGACCACTTTCAAAATCTTGTTTTAATCACTTATACATTCATGAAACACCCCTA
>ONBW01000037.1 GCA_900316165.1 uncultured Lachnospiraceae bacterium
TTTTGATAGGTAAAACTGGAAAAATCCGTTAAATGAACGTTTGTGTGAAATTTTCAAGGTACAGATGGGAGTAACAGGACCATTAGCTAAAAGCTTCTGGCCCTAACGTCATATGATTAAAAGATGAGCTAAAAAGTATTTGAGGTGGTAAATTTCGTTGCAACCACGCGCCCTATGGGCTAAAAGAGATGCAGGAGAGGCGACGCCTGCCAAATACTTTGAACGCGAAGAGGCCGGCAGAAATGCCGGTCTCTTTTATTCTTTTAAACAGGCAGAAGCCTTATAGAGAGTATAATACTGTTCTACAGAATAGAAATCCATATCATAGATTCTCATAAAATCGTACATAACAGTATCATTGATACGCTGGCTTAAAAATTGTATAATAAAAACGCTATGTAACACATAGATTTTAATGCGGATTTTTATTCAAGGGGCAAAGGAATATCATGACCAAACAGGAGCTGGCAGCTAAAATCTGGGAGAGCGCGAATGCGCTCCGTAAAAATATCAAGGCATCTGAGTACAAGGATTACATAATAGGTTTCATGTTCTACAAGTATCTGTCTGATAAGGAGACAGACTTTGTAAAGGCCGAGGGCGGCACGGAAGAAGACTTAAAGGATTCGTCACCGGAAAATATCCAGTATTTTCAGGACAAGCTCGGATATTTTATCAGTTATGACGATCTGTTTGATACATGGAAAGGGCTTGGATTAAAGCTGGGAGCGCAGACAGTCTCAAAGGCGATCGAGTCGTTCTATGGCAATCTGAATGAGCGCTATGCCAGGTGCTTCTATGTCTATAACAAAGAGGTCGACAAGCACTCAGGCGTTTTTGACGCGCTTGATACAGGACTTTCAAAGCTGGGAGAAAATGCGGGGAGCCGTGACAAGGCGGTAAGGGATATCGTAGGACTTGTATCGCAGATTCCTCCGAAGTCCAGGGATTATGACGTAATAGGGTATGTATATGAGTACCTGATAAAGCAGTTCTCATCCGAGGCAAAGAAGGATGGCGCATTTTATACACCGGCGCCGCTGACCTCGCTTATGGCGAGGATCATAGCGGACCGCCTGAAGGACAGAAAAGAGCTGAAGATCTATGATCCGTGCGTCGGAACTGCCGGCCTCCTCCTGAATATCGGTAAGGAAGCAGGGCGATACATCGATCCTGCTGATATAAAGTACTATGGCCAGGAACTTATCACAGAGACCTCCAACCTGGCAAAAATGAACCTTTTCATGCAGGATATCCCTGTCCAGAATATCATAGTAAGGAACGCTAACACACTTGAAGAGGACTGGCCTTATTTCGATGAGTTTACGGAATACTCGCCACTCTTCGTCGACGCCGTCACAGTCAATCCGCCTTATTCTGCGCATTGGGATCCGGACCAGTACAAGACAGATGAGCGTTACAGGAATTATGGGCTGGCACCGGCGACAAAGGCAGATATGGCATTCCTTCTGCACTGCCTGTATCATGTGAAGCCGGACGGTATAATGGCAATCGTCCTTCCTCACGGAGTGCTTTTCCGCGGAGGAGCAGAGCAGGAGATACGAAAGAATCTGATAGAAAATCACAATATCGAGACTATCATCGGCTTCCCAGCCGGGATGTTCTTCGCGACTGGAATCCCGGTCATCGTAATGGTGCTCTCAAAGAACCGCAAAGAGGATGACATTCTCTTCATCGATGCCTCACAGTCATACGCGAAGGAAAAGACGCAGAATGTCCTCAGGGAGTCGGATATCCAGCGTATTTTTGACGCAGTAAAGTCTCGGAAAAATATACCGAACTACGCGAGACTTGTCTCGAAGCAGGAGATCATCGAAAACGACTATAACCTGAATATCCCGCGATATGTATCCGCGTCAAAAGAAGAGCAGCCTTATGACCTTTTCTCGGTTACGACAGGAGAGATTTCAGACAGCGAGCTGGATGCGTATCAGACGATATGGGACAGGTTCCCGAATCTGCGTCAGAAGATCTTCAGCTCTTCCGCAGACACCGGCTACAGCGTCTTTGACTGTGATGACATCAGAAAAGCAGTCTATGAAGATGACGACGTCAGATCTTTTGAAAAAATATGGCAGGATAACACTAAAAACTTCGGCTCATGGCTTGATGGTATCCTGATCGGCACGGAGACAAATGCCGACACCTATCACCAGATAAAGGATAAGCTTTTTGAGTCGTTCAGCAGTGATCCGCTGGTGGATAAATATGATATCTATCAGGCTTTCGCGGAAAAATGGGATGGAATCGACGCTGACCTCTCCCGTATCAGAGAAGAGGGCTGGGGTATCTGCAGCGAGATCGAGGATAATATCGTTACCAAAAAGAACTCCAAGACGAAGCAGTACGAAGATTCCGTAGAGGGCAAGAAGGGAAAAGTAATCCCACTTGAAATGATACGCGAAGCATTTTTTACAGATGAAGAGAAAGCGATACAGGACATCCAGGCAAAAATGGATGAAGCCGTCTCGACTTACACTGACATCCTTGACAGCTTCGACGAAGACATGAAGGCAGCCGTGACCAAGGATGACGATGAGACGAATTTGAAGTTCGATGATAAAAAAATAAAAGCTGCCATCAAGGCTGGTGAATACGATCCTGATATCATGAAGCAGCTAAAGGACATGCAGAAAGCACGTGACACTGAGAAGGATTGCAGAAAACAGATAAAGGCCATGGAGCAGAAACTTTCGGACGAGACCGAAGAAAAAGCACAGAATCTCTCTGAGACAGAAGTGCATGAAATGCTGATCCGCAAGTGGATAAAACCAGTCGTCGACGGAATCAATGGTGTGATGGACTCTGTCCTGACAAAATTCATCGGTGACATGGAATCCCTCCACAAGAAATACCAGTACCCTCTTGCCGGACTTTCAAAGCAGGAACACGAAGCAGCTGAACAGGTAAAGGAGAGCATGAGCCAGCTGGTCGGAAGTGATGCAGACATGAAAGCATTGCAGATACTGATGGAGGATATCTGAGATGAAAAAACCGGAAATTAGATTTAAGGGATTTGAAGACGATTGGGAAGAGCGGAAGCTAGGAGATGTGTTTGAAGAATACTCTTTAAAAGGACACCCAGAACTTCCGGCACTTACAATTATTCAGGGCGGCGGAACAATTCGTCGAGATGAATCAGAGAGAAATCTTCAATATGACAAAGGAAGTTTATCTAACTACAAAGTGGTTAATGAGGGAGATTTTATAGTCCATCTTCGATCATTTGAAGGAGGACTTGAAAGAGCAACAAATACTGGTGTTATCAGTCCAGCATATCATACATTTCATGGTGAAGAGACAAACTCGAGTTTTTATTATGCTTATTTTAGATCAAAAAAATTTATTGAGAAAGATTTAAAACCTCATGTCTATGGAATTCGAGATGGTCGAAGTATTGACATTGATGGAATGAGAACTATTGATATTCCTTGGACAAATTATAAAGAACAGAAGGCTATTGGAGACTATATTGATAAGCTAGACAACCTTATTACCCTTCATCAAAGTAAGTATAATACACTTCAGAGCTTGAAGAAATCAATGCTCGAGAAGATGTTCCCGAAAGAGGGAGAAACAAAGCCAGAGATAAGATTTGAGGGATTTACTGACGAATGGGACAAGCACAAATTATCGGATATTTACGTGATAATAAGAAATGCTTTTGTTGGTACAGCTTCACCATATTATGTTGATGAAGGACATTTTTATCTTGAGTCAAATAATGTTAAGGATGGTAATATTAATAAAGATTCACAGGTGTTTATTAACGACGAGTTTTATTATCGCCAGAAGGACAAGTGGTTGCATACTGGAGATATGGTCATGGTACAGTCTGGACACGTTGGCCATAGTGCTGTAATTCCTGAAAGTCTTAATAATACCGCGGCACATGCACTTATAATGTTTCAGAATCAGAGAGTTAAGACTAATCCATGTTTTCTTAATGCTGAATATCAAACTAACAAAGCAAAGAAGCAGATTGATGACATTACTAAAGGAAATACAATTAAACATATATTGGCCTCTGATATGAGAAATTTCACTGTTATGGTTCCCTCATTATCGGAGCAGAATGAAATTGCAGATTATTTTAGAAGTATTGATCACTTATTAACCCTCCACCAGCACAAGCTTGAATCCCTTAAGCACCTGAAATCTGCTTTACTTGACAAAATGTTCGTTTAGGGAGGTTATGAATTATGCCTTTACCATATACTGGGAAACATGGTGAATTGAATTTTGAAGCTGATATTGTTGAGCTCATGCAGCAGTCAGGGTGGGAGCATACTGTCCTTAAGAATCCGACGATTGATGACCTGATCTCAAACTGGAGGGATATCATCCTCGACAGAAACAGGGCGAAGCTAAGCGATGTGGCGCTGTCTGATAATGAGATGCTTCAGCTTCTTGACATCATCAAACAACAGGCGAATACTCCTGTCAAAGCGAACATGTTCTTAAATACTGCTGACCGTGGAGTGGCGATAGTCCGTGACAAGGACAGTCAGGATAAAGCGCATGCCGGCAAAGAGGTTTATCTGAACCTGTTTGATACACGGGAGATAGCAGGTGGAACGTCGAGGTATCAGATAGCGGAGCAGGTTATTTTTCAAACAGGGGACCAATACCCCGACCGCAGGGGAGACATCACTCTCCTGATAGACGGCATTCCGGTGATACAGATTGAGCTGAAGGCGTCGGGAGTCGATGTGTTTGAGGCGTGCACCCAGATACAGAAATACACGATGGAGGGCGTTTTCACAGGACTTATGAGTTTTGTGCAGGTGTTCTGGGCGATAACACCGGAGGATGCCTTGTATTTTTCCAATCCGGGAAGCGTGGAGAGGTTCAATCCGTCATTTTATTTTCACTGGGGAGACAGGGACAACAATACCATAACGAACTGGCGCGAGCTGATAACAGGGGAGAATCATATCCTATCTGTGCCGGAAGCGCACAAGATGATCGGCTACTATACAGTCGCGGATAAGAATCTGAATACCCTGATGGTTTCGAGGAGTTATCAGTACACGGCGATAAAGGCTATCGTAAAAAGGACCGCTAAGCAGAAGTGGGGCGACCACGACCAGAAGGGCGGTTACTGCTGGGTTACGACCGGCGGCGGAAAGACGATGACTTCCTTTAAGGCAGGGCAGCTGATCATCGATATGAATCTGGCGGACAAGGTCGTTTTCGTGGTTGACAGGCGCGCGCTCGATGAACAGTCTACTCAGGCCTACAATTCTTTTGAGAGAGAAGGCGAGTCAGTAAGCAGTACGACTTCGACAGTCGACCTCTTCAACAAGCTTAAAAGTGATGACGCGAAAGACAGCATGATAATGACTTCCATCCAGAAGCTGTCGAATATCACAGAGGACGCGAAGAAGTTTGACAGTAAGACGCTTCAGGCGGCGATTAGCAAAAGGATTGTCTTTATCATCGATGAGGCGCACAGGTCGCAGTTTGGTGATATGCATGCCGCTGTGAAAAATACCTTCTACAATTCACTTTTCTTCGGTTTTACCGGTACACCTATCATGAAGGCAAATATGAAAGACGGCGAGCAGACCACTGAATCTGTTTTTGGCCCATGTCTTGCTGTCTATTCCCTTGCTACCGGTATCCGCGACCACAATGTCCTTGGCTTCTGGCCTGAATATATCTCGATGTTTAACGAGAACGAGCTGAGACAGGCAGTTGGACTGAAGCAGGTCCATGCCAAAGACGTTTCTGATATCAAGCCGGGGACTGACGCGTACAAGGCTTTCCAGTATTATATAAAAGAAGCTCCTATGGCTGCTAAATACGATAGCGAAGGCAATGTCGCAGAGAAGGGAATTGAGGATTTTCTCACAGATGCTGATTTTAACAATGATGAATACAGGGAGGGCGTTGTAGAGTCTATTCTTAAAAATCTCTTCGTGATCTCTCATGGTGTCAATGGAACTCTTTTTCATGGGATGCTTACAACTACATCTATTCCGGAGGCTTACGCTTACTGGCTTATTTTTCATAAAAAGGCACCGGAACTTCATGTGACGGCACTCTTTGATCCGAATGTAAATGTCAACACCGCGAATGTTATTGATAAGGAACAGTGGCTTACGGAGATCGTAGATCAGTACAACAAGGATTTTGGCACGAGTTATACAAGGAAGAGTGATCCTAATTTTTCAACATTCAAAGCTGACATCATCGCAAGGCTTTCGCATAAGAAGCCATACGCGAATATCGGAAATGACAAGTCGAAGTGCATTGATATCATCATCGTGGTCGACCAGCTTCTTACGGGTTTTGATTCAGCAAGGCTTAACGTCATCTACATGGATAAGGTCATGGAGATGGACGGCCTGATCCAGGCAATCTCGCGAACCAACCGTATCTACAACAGTGATGAGAAACCTTGGGGAATGGTGAAATTTTTCCGCAAGCCTGAGACTATGCGGCATAATCTCGACGCGGCTTTGGAGCTTTACTGTCAGGGCGATTCGTTCGGTGTAAAAGAAAAGGAGCTTAAGGAAAATATAACGGCGATGAACGATCTCTTTGATGATATCACAAATATCTTCGCTCATGACGCTATCGTTAATTTTGTCAAAAATCCATCATCTGATGAAGACAGGCAGAAGTTCCGCAAGGATTTCACTGTGATGAAGGCTGCGATGCGGGCTGCTATCCTTCAGGGGTTTGACTGGAACAATAAATACGCGCATGACCTGAAGTTTGACGAGGTGACTTACCGCACCCTTACTGCCAGATTCAACGAGCTCCCGAGTTCGGGTAAGCACAAGAATCCGCCGAAGGGTGAAGTGGGCTTAGGTCTTGATATAAATATGTCTTCTGCGATGGGCGCGCAGATCGACGCGGCATACCTCGAATCGAGGTTCAGGATCCTTACCATCAGTGATGTGGAAAAAGCGGAGGCACGCCAGAGCAGAGAAGAGATCATAAAAGATATCGAAGACCATATCGGTGTTCTTCCTGAAAACCTTCAGAAATACGCTCTCCAGGTGCTTGACGACATCAGAAACGGAATCCTTACTCCTGAACCTGGGAAAGCGCTCATGACTTATATCATGGAATACCGTGAGAAATCAGTCCGGAAAGCTGTCGGCGCTGAGGCCGAAAGGCTTCATGTGTATGCTGACGCTCTCTATAAACTCTATGAGGAAACTACAAATGATGAGATAGATCAGATAAAGCTGCAGAAGATCGAAGACTCAGCCGACATCGATTCCGTCATGTCTCTATACGGCTGCTCCAGATTCAGAGCGAAGAAAGAACTTCACGCGGAGCTTACTTCGTTTATCATGGAACGGAAGGCGGAATATCATGAATAGACGCAGCTGTCATTTCAACGATATGGATTCGATCACTCAGAGGATGGATGAGAACCAGAAGATAGCAAAGGATTTGAAAGAAGAGACATCAGTATTTACAAACGTATAAGCAGAAACGCCAGGTTCACAGGAACATTTCTTGTGAAACTGCTGTGAGCTTGATTTCTCGGGATATTAGTTCTATACTTTTATAAAATAAAGTTGGAACAGGAGACTATTTAAATGGACATGCAGATGGAACTGGTGCGGAAGCTGCCGACACCTCAGGAGATTAAGGAAAAATATCCTCTAAGAGCTGAAGACAAGGCGATGAAGGAGAAAAGGGATCAGGAGATTTTTGACATCTTTACAGGAAAGGATGACAGACTTCTGCTTCTGATCGGCCCATGCTCAGCTGATAATGAAGATTCAGTGCTCGATTATATGACTCGTCTTGCCGGACTTCAGGAAAAAGTCAAAGACAGGATTTTTATCATACCGAGAGTATATACGAATAAGCCGAGGACTACTGGCCTTGGATATAAGGGCATGTTCACACAGCCTGATCCGGAGAAGGGAGCAGATCTCGAAGGCGGAATCATAGCTATCCGTCATATGCATATGAGGGTGATAGAGGAGACAGGATTTACATGCGCGGAAGAGATGCTTTACCCGGGAAATCACAGGTATCTGTCTGACCTTCTGTCTTATGTGGCAGTAGGAGCCCGTTCGGTAGAGAATCAGGAGCACAGGCTTACTGCCAGCGGAATCGGAATCCCGGCTGGAATGAAGAATCCTACTGGCGGAGATATCTCAGTCATGATCAACTCGGTCATCGCTGCCCAGAACCCGCATACCTTTATTTACCGCGGCTGGGAGGCGCACACGACAGGAAATCCTTATGCGCACTGCATTATGAGAGGGTACGTCGATAAGTACGGAAGGAACCATCCAAACTATCACTATGAGGATCTGATCGGTGTGATCGAACAGTACAAGAAGCACCCGGAACTTAAGAATCCGGCCATAATCGTGGACTGCAATCACTCGAATTCCGGAAAGAAGTACTTAGAGCAGATCCGTATAGCCAAAGATGTAATGCACAGCCGTCATGTATCTGACGGTATCAGAAAGATCGTAAAGGGCCTGATGATCGAGTCGTATATAGAGGATGGCGCGCAGAAGATAGGCGAGGGCGTGTACGGTAAGTCCATCACTGATCCGTGTCTTGGCTGGAAGAAGACTGAGAAGCTCGTACTGCAGCTGGCAGATGAGCTCTGTTAAGCTTGAAAAAATAAACGTTACACGGAATTTTATTAGAAAAATAAAGCGTCAGGCCGACAGTAGCCTGGCGTTTTTTTAATGTATCAACAAAATAAAATAAAATTTAACGCCAAATATTTTTATTTTATTTTGCTAATTCCGTTTATTTTTCCAAAAAAGAAGTTTTTGATTTTACATCTTTAAATCTTGCTTTGGAAGGTATAAAATGCACACATAAACACAAAGGAGTGATGCAAAGGCGCATCGGTGACACACTAGCAGCTGTCACCATGCGCCTTTTTGCATGGAAAGCACAGAAAGAAGGAAATTATGTTAAGAACAAGACTTGAATCAGATTCGATTGGCTCTATGATGATCCCGGCAGATGTTTACTACGGAGTTCAGGCACTTCGTGCGAACCGCAACTTCCAGATCACAGGCCAGAATATGAATCCGGATTTCCTTCGGAACCTGGCGCTTATAAAGAAGGCAGCCGCAATTACGAACTGCCTGGCTGGCGACCTTTCACAGGAGAAGGCAGAGGCAATCGAGAGAGCCTGCGATGAGGTTATTGCAGGAGATCTGAGAAAGGCTTTTATCGTCGATCCGATCCAGGGTGGCGCTGGAACCTCAGCAAATATGAACATGAACGAGGTTATCGCTCACCGCGCATCTGAAATCCTCGGAGCCGGAAAGGATACCTACAAGGTTCACCCGAATGACGACGTGAACATGGGACAGTCAACAAATGATACGATTCCTACCGCCGGAAAAATGACCGTTCTTACTCTGGCAAAGCCTATGCTTGCTGAATTCGGCCGTCTCTACAGAGCTCTTGAGGAGAAGGCTGACGAGTTCAAGGACGTGATAAAAATGGGCCGCACCCAGCTTCAGGATGCAGTTCCTATGACCTTAGGCGAGACTTTCCACGCATACGCTACCATGGTAAAGCGCGCAGCAAAGCGTGTTGAGAAGTCTCTCGATGAAATGAAATCAGTAAACATGGGCGGAACGGCTATCGGAAGCTGCATGAACGCTTCTGACTACTATGTAGATCATATCGTTCCTGTCCTTTCAAAAATATCCGGTCTTCCTCTTACTCAGGCTGACGACCTCTTCGATGCTACCTCTGATATCGATGGATTTTCAGCGGTTTCAGGAGCCCTGAAGGCAGGCATGGTTTCCATCTCAAAGATGTGCAACGACCTCCGTCTCCTTTCAAGCGGTCCTCGCTGCGGACTTCATGAGATCAACCTTCCGGCAAAGCAGAACGGTTCATCTATCATGCCTGGAAAAGTAAACCCGGTTATCCCGGAAGTAGTAAATCAGGTTACTTTTTTGGTAGCAGGCCATGATACCACAATTATGATGGCTGCTGAGGCTGGCCAGATGGAGCTCAACGCCTTCGAGCCTGTTACCTTCCATCAGCTTTTCGAGTCTATCACAGCAGTTACAGGCGCTATCAAGACTCTTGTAAATAACTGCATTCTTGACCTTACAGCAAACAAGGAGCACTGCCTTGAGCTGGCAGAGAACTCAACCGGAATCGCTACAGCATTAAGCCCGAAGGCAGGCTATCAGGAAGCCGCTACTATCGCAAAGACAGCTCTTCACAACGGTACCTCTGTCCGTGAGGAAGCTATGAAGACCGGAATCTTCACAGAAAAAGAGCTTGACAGTCTCCTTGACCTGTCAAAGTCAGTTGGAAGAGTTAGCATAGCAAAAGCCGCAGCTATGTAAAAATAAATTCTATACGTAAATAAAAAGCAGCCGCAGAGAAAATCTGCGGCTGCTTTTCATACTGGAATATCTCTGTGCTCGACAGAGGTCGAGAATACTATAAGAGTCTTTGTATGTCCGTATTTCTGCAGGACGTTTATCAGGTGGTCGAGCTCCTCTGTGCGTTTGAAGGCGACTTCAATGATCATCGAATAATCGCCGGTTACGCAGTTGCACTCTATGACATTCGGAATCTTTGCGATGAAATCATAGAACTCGCTCTTGTCCTTCGGCGCGACCTCGAGGTTTACGAATGCCTTGATACCATATCCAAACGATGAGAGGTTTACAGAGGTGTGAAAGCCGGTGATGATCCCGTTTTCCTTCAGCCTTCTGATCCTTGCCGAAACCGTAGGCGAGGTCAGGTAGAGCTGTTTTGCAATCTCTTTCACCGGCATTCTCGCATTCTGCATCAGAAGGTCGATAATTTTTCTGTCAATCTCATCAGGCGTATAGCTCGCAGGCGCCACCTCATCTGGATTAAAATTCTCATCCATTATTTCATCGCCAGCTCATAGTTCTTTGCGACAACATCCCAATCAAGCACCTTAAAGAATGCGTCGATATAGTCAGCCCTGAGATTCTTATACTTCAGATAGTAAGCGTGCTCCCAGACATCGAGGGCAAGGATAGGCTTTACGTCAAGCCCCTCGCTGAACGGGTTGTCCTGGTTCGGGCTCTTTGTAATGGAGAGATTTCCGACCTTGTCAGCATTGAGCCATGCCCAGCCGGAACCGAACTGACCTAAGGCGGCCGTCTTGAGCTGTGCCTTGAGCTCGTCCACACTGCCAAAGGTGTCTTTTATTTTTGCAAGGAGAGCGCCAGATGGTTCAGCTGGTTTTGGTGACAGCTCGGAAAAATAAAGGTTATGGTTGTAGAATCCGCCGCCGTTGTTCTTTATAGCGGTTCTGAGTGCGTCATCACTTACGACTGACAGATCAGAAAGCAGTTCCTCAATCGGCATTCCCGCAACACCGGCCTTCTCAGCCAGATCGTTCAAGGTCTTGGTATAAGTGGCATGGTGCTTACCATAATGTGTCTCCATCGTAAGTGTGTCGATAGCCGGCTCTAACTCGTCAAAGCCGTAGCTCAGTTTAACCTGTTCGTACATAAGCAGCTCCTTTCATAAGGTTTATCAGAATTAAAATGTTAATTTGATGATACCATCTGGAGAAGAAAAATACAACGAAAACTTCGCTTAATAAAAAACAAAACTAGTTATTGTACACTCTTTATGGTATAATTTTTTAGAAAGTTTTTTCAAATCAGCATCATAATTGGAGGGGGAAGATGGAGTATTTCTCACATACAAGAGCAGATAAAAATGAATATCTGATAGACCATCTGAGAAACACAGGTGATCTTGCTTCTTTCTTTGCGTTATCATTTGGCGGAAGTGAGATAGCGGAACAGGCGGGATTGCTGCATGATCTGGGAAAGCACACGAAGAAATTCCAGGGAGTATTGGCAGGAACAGTGCACGGTATAGATCATTCAGCGGTTGGAGCAGAATATTACTGGAATAAAGTAAGTTATGATGAAGAAGATTTAATAGATGATCCATTTTTAGCGCAGGTAATCTGTAATGTCATCCAGAGTCATCATAGTGACCTGCATGGAGAGCTTACTGACAGGGCGATAGAAGATTACGGATACATGGCTTATCCAGACTTTGATAAAAAGGTCATCACAGATAACAATAAAGAAAATGCTCTTGGCAGTAAAAAAGAACTTGAACAGATAGACAGCTATGTAAAGGACAACAGCCTTTTAAGAGTTATTTCAGATGAAACTTTTCCAGAAACAGACAGTATGTCGCCAGAAGCAAAGATGCTGTATGAGAGGATGATCTACTCATGCCTTGTGGACGCGGACTATTCTTCAACAGCAGCATTTTATGATGAGGTGGATTACAGCACATATAAGAAAGAAAATATACTAAACCCAGAAGAACTTCTGAAAAAACTGGATGAATACAGGGCAGCCAGAGGTTACGGATTTTCTGGTTCAGGGCTGAATGGTATAAGAAATGAAGTATATAAATGCTGCGAAAAAGCTGGCAGAGAACTGCCAGCCGGACTATATACACTTACAGCGCCGACCGGTACAGGGAAGACTCACGCATTGATAAGGTTTGCTTTAGAGCAGGCAAAGAAAAACAACCAGAAAAGGATATTTGTAGTTCTTCCATATCTGTCTATCATAGAACAGAATGCATCTGAGTATCGAGAGATATTTGGGGAGGATAATTGTATTGAACAGGACAGCCAGACGGAGATACCGGAAGAGATAAAACTGTATTCTGACAGGTGGGATTATCCGATTATAGTTACTACAGCAGTCAGCTTTTTTGAAACACTATGTGGCGGACAGGCAGCAAAGGAGAGAAAGCTGCATAACACAGCTGATTCTGTTATTGTGTTCGATGAGGCTCAGACACTTCCATCATTTTTGCTGGATGTGACGATGAGAACACTGGAAGCTCTGACTAAGTATTTTAATTCTACAGTACTATTATCTACAGCTACCCAGCCTGATTATAATCAGAGAAAAAATCTATTTGATTTGAAGGCTAAAGAGATAATACCGGATGTCCGCGGTCTATATGAGAAATACGGAGAAATCAGGAAACTGGATATTTCTACTAATGCAAGCACTCCTGAAACGTTTGAAGAGCTGGTTGAGTGTTTTGACATAAATCAGCAGTTATTTGTATTTAATACTACTGGCAAAGCACTTAAAATGTTTGAACTGCTTAAGGAAAAATATGGTGATGACGACTGTTTTCTTCTGTCATCAGCATTATGCTCGGAGCATAAATCAGATACGATAAAAGAGATAAAAAATAGAATATCGAATGGCATGAACTGTTATGTGGCAGCGACTCAGTGTATTGAAGCAGGAGTTGATCTGGATTTTCCTGCTGGTATGAGAGAGTGTGCACCGCTCCCATCAATCATACAGACAGCGGGTCGTATTAACAGAAACGGTAAATCTGTAGGAAAATTTCATGTATTTTATTTAGATGAAAAAAATAAAAATGGCTATCCTGGCATCACATACAGAAATGAGAGCTATGTGACCAGAAATATTATAAAAAATATGGGCCTTGATATAAATGACAACAAAATAATAACTGAGTACTACACACAGATTTTTTCGGGAGACGCGGAGGAAAATTCTGATATAGCCGAGATTTCAGAAGCAATAGAGGAATTAGATACACATAAACTGTATGAGAATTATAAGCTGATAGAAGATAACGATGAGCTGAATGTTATAGTTCCTTATAAACCAGATGAATTTGAAAATTTACATAAAGAGCTGTCTTTTAAAAATTTCTGTATAAGTAAAAAGGAGATGAAGGCAGCGGGGAATATGACAGTAAGGCTCTATGGGAATAGAAATATACGTGAATATTTGGACAGACATTGCAGACAGCTGTCTGCGAGAAGCAGTGAAACAGGTAATTCAATAGGAATCAACTGGTATATAGTTGAGGATGTTGATATATACGATCCAAAGGAAGGATTGATCAAAGAAGAAAAGGAAGGAGGATTTGTATTTTGATAATTTCGGATAAAGACGGGAATCGAGAAATCGTAATGGATGTCTGGGGCGATTTTGCATTGTTTACCAGGACAGAATCAAAGGTTGAGAGGAGTACATATGATGTACCTACCCCATCAGCAATCAGAGGAATATTTGAGGCAATACTGTGTAAGCCGGTAGAGTTCAGATATCAGGTTACAGAAATTGAGGTTATGAACCCTGTCAATACTCTTACTTTTATGAGAAATGAGGTAAAAGTAAAAGCCGATGCGAAAAAATTGGATCCAATCGATGTAGCTGCGGAAAGGACACAAAGACACTCATATATGCTGAAGGATGTCTATTATCGGGTACATGCCCGAATGATACCTACAGATGAGTATAAGAAAATGGATCCAAAAGCGGAGGAAAAGTTTTATGGTCAATTCGAAAAGCGATTAAAAAAAGGCAAATGCTTCTATCAGCCATATTTAGGATCAAAAGAATATATGTGTTTTTTTGATGAACCAGATGACTCCAGGAAACCTATACAGGAGAGCAGAGACCTGGGGATAATGCTCTACGATATATTTGATCAGCATAGACATGCTCCGATAGTGACATCAGTCAAGAAAGCAGAGAACAATTCAGAATCGTATGCTCCGTCATATTTTCACGCGTATATGATAAATGGAATTGTAAAAATACCATATTATGACAGTATAGAAGTATTTAAGCAGAAGGAGGAGTAATGTATAAGTCTATTTATGAGATGGCTGTAAATCTTGGACTTGAGCCAACTCCAGGATTCAGAAAGAAATTAGTAAAGGCGCATATAGTATTGGACGAATCTGGAAATTATCAGAGAATCTCAGAATCTGAGAGAGATGATAAAACGCTATGCCCAGATAAACCGTTTCAATTAAAAGGATTTACGGGAAATTCTTCGGCACAGTTTTTAGCGGATTATCCAATAACTGTGTTGTTTTCAGAAGTGATAGCAAAAAATGATCAGGAGATAAAAAAATTCACTCCCAAACATCAAAATTTTGTCAACCAGGTACAGTTGGCTTGCGATGAAGGAATAGAAATCATAAAACCGATATCGGTATTTTTAAACAATTATGATTCTGATGAGAAATTCCGCAATGAAATCATTCGTGAGATAAGTATTACATCTTTAAAGCTATCCAGTGATATCATCTCATTTCGAATAGGAACAAAAAATGTTGAGACAGACACGTCATGGCTTGACTATTACAAGAGAATGGCAGGGTTAGTTGAAGATAATGATGAGACGTCGGGTAAATATTTCTCATCTGTAACAGGTAAGGACATAGCACCGATTACAGGAAAATTCCCAATGTGGAGAGGAGGTAAGGCTGGTTCAGGAGTTCCTATTTTTGCAAGCTCTATGAGAGGACCTGGAGATTCTCAGTTGGCGGCAACGAAGTCGTATGGATCGCTGATAGACTGCCCTATGAGTGAGAACGAAGCAAATACTATTGTAAGTGGATTAGATTATGTGTTAAATGAAGTTGACCAATATGATCCTGATTTTGGTATATTCTGGTGGTACGATTCGAAAGTAGAAGAAGACATTATCAGAAGAACTGTATCTAAATGGCAAAAAATTGAAGCTAAAAAGAAGGCTGCCAAAGATCCAAAAATTAAGGCACACGAGAGGGCACTAGAAGACAGAAAGAAAAGTGAGGATTTCAGGGAGCTTCTAGAAGCGGCTGAGAAGGGCTTTATTCCGAAAACTTTCAAAAGTGATTATAAATATCACATAGCAAGTGTCTCTTTTCCAAGTAAAGGAAGAATGTTCTTTGAAAATGAGTACAGTGATACCTATGAGTCTTTGTATCAAAACCTCAACAAATGGTATACAGACAGTGCTATTGAAACGTCATATTATGATGGCGAGAAAAAAGAATACAAGTCTTATGACAAACTGATAAAAAACGTCTTTGAAATAATGTATGCGCTGAAATTAAACAGTAAAGATGGTGGAAAAGACGGAAAATATAATATGTACCATAAGGAAAAAGCTGAGCTTATTAAAGCAGTTTATGCAGGAACTCAAATTCCAAACCTCTTTTTTAAAACAGCAGTGGATCAGTATACAAGATTTGTTGGATTCAACTCAGACTCGGATGACACTATGGGCAGGCATATAAGCGAAGAAAATGCAGCATGTATTTTGGAACTGGAAAAAATATTTTTGTTAAGGAACGGAGGATACGAAATGGGAAAAGAACTTACACCGGATAACAGTAGCATCGGCTATCAATGTGGCAGATGGCTTGCAGTTATAGACAAGCTGCAGGATGAATCGTTAAAACAGTCTGGAAAGAAGGTCAACAGAACTTTATCATCGAGATTTTATAAGCAGGCTAAAAAGAGTCCAGCCAAGGCTTTTTCATTGCTCGATGATTATATAAAGGTTTATGAGGACAGGCTGACAAATTACAAGAGTGTATATGAAAAGAAATTCGGTGAGATATCGGAAAAGATAGGCACATATTTTCCAGAAAGGCTTTCTGTAAAGGAGCAGGGTGCATTTGACCTTGGTTTTGCTCAGCAGAAACAGTCATTTTATAAGAAAAATGAAGAAACCAGTAATGAAATAGAAGAAAAAACGGAGGAAATTTGATCTATGGAATTAAAGAATCGCTATGAATTTATGCTTCTTGTAGAGGCAGAGAACTGCAATCCAAATGGAGACCCGGATATGGGCAATCTCCCAAGACAGGATCCGGATACAGGATATGGTTATATAACTGATGCGGCTTTGAAGAGAAGAATCAGAAATTATGTAATGGATGCTTATGGTGATAAGCCGGGAATGGATATTTTTGCCAAAAATGGTACGTCTATAAATCGAGAAATACTTGATGCGTTTATTCGTTCAGACGATGAAAAGAAAAATGGAAAAAATATATCTCCAGCAGAGGTGTTTTGTCAGAGATACTGGGATGGACGTACTTTTGGCGGAGTGCTTTCCACAGGAAAAAATGCTGGTCAGATTAGAGGTACTGTACAGTTGGCTTTTGCAAAATCAGCTGATCCAATTGATCCGCAGAATATCACAGTAACTAGAATGTATTATACCGAGGGAAACTATAATACATTAGAAGAATTTGATAATGCAGACGCTAAAATGAGCCCTGATAAGAAGCGTACTATGGGTACAAAACAGTTTATCCCATACGGTCTCTATATCGTAAAAGGTACTGTCAGTGCAAATCTTGCAAGAAAGAATGGCTTCTCAGAAGAAGATTTGGGCATTCTTTTTGAGGCACTGCTTCAGATGTATAATAATGATGCCTCTTCATCAAAGACAGGTATGAGTGTTGTATCTCCGCTTATAATTTTTAAACATGTCGGTGTTGCTGACCAAAATAATGATCCAAAGCAGAAGGAAAAGGAAGCAATGCTTGGCTGCTGTGGAGCTCACAAGCTGTTTGACTTACTTCATGTTTCTAAAAAAGAAGATGTAGATACTCCGAGAGCATATTCGGATTATGAGACCGTGCTTGACATCTCTAATGTTCCTGCAGGAGTTGAAGTGGGAATTAAGGACAATCCTTTCGACAAGGTGACATGGGGAGCAGATGCGGTAAAAAATCTGAACCTTGATGACATCGCGATAAAGTAAGCAAAATGGAAGAATCACTCAGTGAAATACTTTTATCATGGATTAGTGAATACGAATACTGCAGAAGGAGATTTTATCTCAGATACGTAGAATGCATGGATATGAAATCAGCATCTATGATAGAAGGCAGATATGAACATAGAGTTGTAGATGACAGGCATATAACTAAAAGGGGACCGCATATAGTAGTTTCCAGGTTATATGTCTCATCTGAAGAATATCAGGTTCATGGACTTTGTGATAATGTAGAGTTTGATGAAGACGCAGAAAATGGGGCATATATAGCTTTCCTAAATGGAGTATATTCGGTGAAACCAGTCGAATTCAAACATGGAAAACTGCGTGATGAACGAGAATACGAAATGCAGCTTTGTGCTCAGGCATTCTGTCTTGAGGAAATGTATGACACTCACATAGATAAAGGAGTTATATACTATGCAGATTCTAAAGATAGAATGGATGTAAGTTTTTCGGATGAACTGCGTCGGGATACAGTTGAAACGATTCGTTCCATTCGGGATGATCTTTTGAAATTGTATTCTGGTGAAAATGCCGATAGTATTTTTCCAATCAAATATCGAAAGAGATGTGAGAAGTGCGCGCTCTTTGATATTTGTTCGCCAAAAGATCTTGCGATTGATAAGTACATGAAAAAATTATGGGCCATGGGGGACAGAAATGATAGTAGTAGGTAAGGTTCTTTATATCATGACTGATGATCTATATCTGAATGTGGATCATGATTCAGTTGAGATAGGACGTGATAGGAAGATTATTACAAGAATTCCGCTTGTATCAATATCACAAATAATCATTATCGCGAATATCACGATATCAGCTTATCTTCTTTCAGCCTGCAACAGAGCTAAAATCAGCATTTCGTATATATCGCCGTTTGGCAGATACCAGGGTACATTCAATGGAACAGAGATAGGAAATGTATCACTAAGGATGAAACAGTATGATGCTTTTCAAAACAAAGAAAAGATAAAAATAGCAAAAAATATTGTTCTGGGCAAAACGGTCAATCAGATGGCTCTGTTGGCAAAATACTGTTCTAAACATCCTGATTTAGAACAGATAAGGTCATATCTGGCATCAGAGATAAATGTCCTCTTAGACAGTGATTCAGTGGAGCAGATCAGAGGGATAGAAGGGGATTGTGCGGCAAAGTATTTTTCTGTTTTTGATGAAATTCTTGAGGGCTGTGATGATGAGTTGAAGTTTGTTGAGAGGTCAAGGCGTCCACCGAAAAGCCGGTTTAATTCATTGCTGTCACTTTTGTACACGATTGAAACAACTACCTGTATTGCGGCAGTCAGCGCCTATGGTCTGGATCCTTATCTTGGATTTTTACATGAGATTCATCCGGGTAGAGCTTCACTGGCTTGTGATTTGGTAGAAGAATTCAGAACACCAGTAATTGATGCCTATGTCATAAAAGCTATCAACCGAAAGAAAATAATGGTTAAGGATTTTGAAGAAACAGAAGGATATTTTTCGCTGACATCTGAGGGCAAGAAGAAGGTCCTGACTGATTGGGAAAAATACAAAGAAGAAAAAGTGGAGTATAAACTGTGGGGAAAGGAAGTCCCTATAAAAATACTTCCATTTTTACAAGCTCAGCTGATGGGACAATACCTGCGGGGCGATATTTCTGAGTATCCGCCGTTTACTGATTGGAGGTGACTGTGATTGCTATATCTTTTGACCTATGATATTGACACAGAATCTGATAAGGGGCGAAGACTGCAAAAGGTTGCAAAAATTTGTGAATCCTATGGTCAGAGAGTTCAGAATTCTGTTTTTGAGCTGAATATAGATTCGGCAAAAATGACAGAGCTGAAAATAAAACTCGAGGCAGTAATTGATAAGAAAATTGATTCCATCAGGATATATAAACTAGGCAAATATATGAAATATGATGTCTGTACTATTGGTAAAAATGAAATTGTGGAGTTGAGTGAACCTGGCGCTATAATTTTTTAGAAGCCATATAAACATGATTTGTAGGTAAGCGGTGCATAAATCGTATCTTTTTTCGAGCCTTCATTTTTGATATTCTTGTATCATCAAGTTTATCGAAATGGAGGTTTTGCTTTGAGAGAA
>ONBW01000039.1 GCA_900316165.1 uncultured Lachnospiraceae bacterium
GCAAGGAGGTACATGAGATGCTTAAAATCGGCATGACACCCGGTGAGTACATCACTCTGGGTGATGACATCAGGATAGTCTTCTCAGGCGGCACAGGACATCACATCCACCTGCTCGTAGATGCACCGAAGGACGTAAAAATCCTCCGCAGCAGCTACAAGGACAGCAAAGATAAAACCCCTTATTACGCGGAGAAAGAGCAGAAGACTTACCTGAAAAAACGTGTCAGTGGGGACGGTCCCAGGTGACACATTTTAAGAAAAGTGACTTCTGAGTCACTTCTGAATTTAGGTAATATGCATCCCGAAACTTATCAGTTTTATGTGCACTAGGACTGATAAGCGAACAGATGTCTATTATAAAACACAACACGTGGGAACGGATTTCCCACACAAACCTATCTATTTAGTTTAATTACACGGAGGTAATTATTATGGTAGTACAATTCGTGGCCTTGATCGTGCATCAACAAATGCTCAGGATGGTGTATCAGTAGTACAGACAGCTGAGGGTGCTTTAAACGAAGTTCACTCAATGCTTCAGCGTATGAATGAGCTCGCAACACAGGCAGCTAACGATACGAATACATCTAAGGATCGTGGACAGATTCAGCTTGAAATCAATCAGCTTACCAGTGAGATTGATCGTGTTCAGTCTACAACACAGTTCAATACTATGAATCTTCTTGATGGCTCATTCACTAAGAAGAATCTTCAGGTTGGTTCACTTTCTGGACAGGCAATCGAGCTGAACATCAGTAATATGGGTGCAGATTCACTTGGCGTTTCTGGACTCTGCGTTGGCTCATTTGTATCAGCAGGTGCTGCAATGAAATCAATTCAGGCAGCTATTGACACAGTATCTACACAGCGTGCTACTCTCGGTGCAGTTCAGAACAGACTTGAGCATACCATTGCTAACCTTGATAACGTATCTGAGAATACTCAGGCAGCTGAGTCACGTATACGTGATACAGATATGGCTAAGGAAATGGTACAGTGGAGCAAGAATAACATCCTTCAGCAGGCAGGTCAGTCAATGCTCGCACAGGCTAACCAGTCTAACCAGGGAGTACTTTCTCTCCTTCAGTAATCCTGGTAGTTCTGCAGGTCAGTTACCTGCATGGTCATAGAATTACATTAGTGCACATTCGGGAGTCCGGTTTTCCCGGACTTCCGTTTTTTTTTCAGTATTGTTTTCAGAGGTGCTTTATGAAAGAAGAAAACACGCGGCCGATATTATCGATATCTTTACTTTGTTCTGGGAGAAACAAAAAAGAGATGATAAAGACTCTAGATTCTCTTATGACGATAAGAAAACGAATGTCATCCGAGATAGTGATAGTAGATACTGGCTGTGGACCGGATACAAAGTCACTACTTCCAAAGTATGCAGATCAGATAGTACAGTTCAAATGGTGCGATGATTTTGCAAAAGCAAGGAATACAGGCCTTGATAAATGTTCTGGTGAATGGTTTATGTTCATCGATGATGATGAATGGTTTGAAAATGCAGATGACTTGATTGACTTCTTTAATTCAGGTGAATATAAGCAGTACGATAAGGCACAGTACAGAATAAGAAATTATCTGAAGACTGACGGTTCTTTATATGAGGATTTTTGGAGTAACCGTCTTGTTAAAGTTACTGAGGGGCTTAGATTTCATGGCGAAGTTCACGAATATCTCATACCTGTCGGGACTAAAACAAAGAGAATTGACTCCTTGGTTTACCACTATGGATATGCATATGTTGACAGGGAAGCGCTATATCGCAAAACAAAAAGGAATGAACCGCTTCTTCTTGATATGATGAAAAAAGAACCGGATAATTTGCTATGGCCTGTACAAATGATCCAGGAATACAGAAATATCCGAGACTTTAGTAGTATGAGAAAACTTTGTGAATCCACACTAGAAAAAATAAATGATATAGATGATCTGTATGTAAATCAGTCGAGAAGTCATTTTTATGAGGGAATATTAATACCTGAGTTAAACAGCTATCAGTACGACGAGGCTGTTTGTGATGCTGAAAAATTTTTAACTGATACAAGAAACACTAGGAAATGTAACACTGGATTATTTTTCTATGCTATGAGTGCATACTGGGGAAAGAAAGATTATCAAAAGGTATTACTATATGCCAGGAGATATATAGATGACTATGATTATTTTAGCAGTGAAGAAAATGTAAGCATTGATGATCTGACTTTTATATGTGGAAATATTTTAAAAAAGCAGAATATACAGCAGGCTATCAGTTACATTATTTATTCGGGTGTGAAAATTGGTGATATTTCAGCCGTATTTGACTATTTTAATAGATTTGATATGGATGATAAAAGCGAGCTTGTTATCACGTTCTGTGAGGCAATGACTGAGGCATTTGCTGATTATGCATTTGACAGCAGATTTGTTGAATATGCCAAGAAAATCTGTCGGCACACCAATACTTTGGCATTCTGCATAAAAGATACGGAGAAAACTGAAAAGAGTAATACAAAAAAATTCAGTAATCTAGTCAGAATATATGGAAAAACAGATAGTGAAGATGACCCGTACATGATCTACCTGAGGCTTTTGTATGCTTATGAATATGATAGAAATTCTTTGGAAGACATATACAAAGAGATATTTGACTGTGTGATAGATTTCTTTGACATGGATGAAAAAGTCTGGAACATAGCGGAAGAGACTAATATAGATCTTGTTTCTGTGTTTAGAGAAATACCGTTTCTAAGATGGAAACGTGGTGTGGATCTATTCATGGAAAAGAAATTTTCTGCTAATCCGGATTTAGTGTCATACATAAGTAAAATAATTGCGGATGATCAGGATATAAGATTTCAGTATTTCAGACTTAAAGAAGAGGAAATGAGATTGTCTGTGGCGGAAGGTAAGTCAGACATAGGCGGAGATATAAGTGCCTACTGTACAGACTGTGTTTCGTTTTATCTAAAGATATACCAACCGGAACTGTTTACCGGGGATTTGACTGTACTACCGCCAGAGTGTCAGTTTGCTATGAACTTTATCAAAACTGCCACTAATGAAAATAACTATTCTACTATAGATTTTATGAAAGAAATGGAAAAGTGTGCGGCAATGTATGAACCATTTACCGGAGCAATGAAATCATATATCAATAGTATCGGACAAAAGAAACGTACAGAACTGTTATCAAGACTTCAGAATGGAGATTGACAGATATGAGTAATACCAAGCAAAAATTAGCTGAGCAATTTTCGTTAATAGTGCAAAAGGGACTTTATGATGATGCAGATCAGATGTTAAGCCAACTGAGAGAAGAAGTTAGCGCAGATGAATACCTATCTGAAAGTCTCTGTGTTACGGCTGCTTTTTTATATAACAGACTTGGGAAAAGGCAGGATGAGTTTTACTATCTGGAACAGGGATTTATGATAAATCCCAAAAGCCCATCACTTTTTGTATCACTTGCTGATTATTATTCGAGAATAAATCCTATACAGGAACTTATCTGCTTGTACCAGGCAGAACACTACGCGAACCAGACGGGTGATAAGGAGCAGGCAGATTTTATAAGAAATATCATCAATGCACTTAAGAAAAATGGAGTTTCTGTACCTGCTACGTCAATAGTGATACTTTCATATAATACAAAGAAGAATATTATAGGATGCCTTGATACCATATGGAAGACCGTCCCACTTGACCGTTGTCAGGTTATCGTGATTGATAATGCTTCAACAGATGATAGCGTTGAGTATTTAAGGACGTTGGACTGGATAACCCTGGTTGAAAAGGATAAGAGCAGTGGCTTTTCAGATGCTTATAATGATGGGATTGAGAAAGCTGAAAAAGATAATGATATATATCTGTTGAGTCCGGATATGATGATTTCAGAGAATTCACTGTTCTGGCTAAAGATGGGACTCTATGAAAATGATGATATAGCCAGTGCTGGAAGTGAAGTAGTGGATAAAGAGGATACGGGAAATTTTGTATCTGAGGCTCCAAAGAACAATATTCCGATGGAATTACCATATTCGTATAGGACAGATATTATAGGGTCTTCTGTGATGCTTAAAAGGACAGTTCTTGATGAGGTAGGACTACTAGATGGCGAACTAGATACAGAAAATAGAGCTTATATAGAATTGGGACTTAGATTTCTAAAAGCAGGAAAGCTGAATCTGACATGCAAAAATAGTAATGTATTTCAGCCTGAGAATATATCAGATCAGAACTATGACAGTAGTTATGATAAGAGTGATGAATCACTGGTAACGAAGCTGGGAGTTGACATTCGCAAATATCACAAATACAGAACTGATCTTGTAGAGGAAATTAAATCAGAAAGAAATACAAAGCTGCATATTTTAGAAGTCGGTTGTGGAGCAGGTGTAACTGCATCACTGATAAAGTCACAGTACCCGTATGCTGAGTATAAAGGTATAGAGAAAAATGATAAAGCGGCTATGTATGCCAGAGCATTTGGCGATGTGATAACTGGTGACATAGAAACAGTAGAATTTGAGAAAGAATTCAATGAGTACTTTGACTATGTGCTTCTTGGAGATGTGCTTCAATACACTCATGATCCTGCTGGGGTAATAAGAAAATTATCTGTCTGCCTGAAAAAAAGCGGATCCATGATAATAAGTGTTCCGAATATAAGGAACTGGTCTGTAATAATACCGCTTTTAAATGACGATAGATTTGAGTACTCAGATGATGGAATAATAAATAGTAGCTGTATCAAGTTTTTTACAGAAAATGAAATGGCAAGGCTTATATCTGGAAATGGGTTTTCAATAAAAAATATAAAAACAGAGATATCTGAAGAGCCATCTGACGCGGAAAGAAGATACCTGGAATCATTGGCTGAATTGTCAGACCAAAATGACATAAATGTTTTCTTAGTATCTGAATATGTGTTTACCATAGAAAAACGTAGATAGTGAGGGAGTGCACATTGGCTTACGAAAAGAACCTGGTATCTGTAGTGATTCCTACATATAACCGCCAAAAAACACTAGAGGCGTCTATCAGAAGCGTGACATCTCAGACCTATGACGACATTGAGGTGTTGGTAGTAGATGATGGATCCTCTGATGGTTCACATGAATTGGTTCAACAAATGCAGCGTAATGATTCTCGTATCAGATATATGAAGAATACAATGGGGAAGGGCGTTGCAGGAGCCAGGAATACCGGCATTAGAGCATCCCGTGGAGAATTCATAGCCTTTAATGATTCGGATGACTATTTTCGAAGCGATAAGATCTGTAAACAGCTGTCCAAAATTCAGACCGCAGACTTCTGTTACGGACGGTTTAAAAAAATAGTTGACGAGAAATCTTATATGATATTTCCACCATATAATACGAATGACTTGAATGGTGATATCTATAAAAGACTACTGAAGAATAACATGGTTGGATGTCCTACACTGATGGTGAGACATGATTTTCTAGACCAGATTGGAGGATTCGACCCAGAGTTTCCTGCTCTTGAGGATTATGACCTGGCTCTTAGACTGGCGAAGAGAGGAACAGCTGTCTTCATTGAAGACATAATACTAGATTCGGATAACTCCGCTGGAGGCATTTCTTCAAATGTGGGAAACTATATGGCTGCTAACCTTATGCTGCTCCAGAAATACTTGCCTGACATAATAGAAGCCGGATTACTGAACTATAAGGTGACGCATACGCTTAGTTATGCCAATACGCTTGGGGTGCAGGATAAAGTAACAGGGATCATAAAGCATATACTGGAACAGTATGAGATGAAGGCAAGCGGAAGTATATGAAGGTAGTATTACTGGCAGGCGGTAAGGGCACAAGAATTGCTGAAGAATCAACTATTCGCCCGAAGCCGATGATTGAGATTGGCGGTATGCCGATTCTCTGGCACATAATGAAAGAATACTCGTATTACGGGTTTAATGATTTTATCATCTGCGCTGGTTACAGGCAGCATATGATAAAGGAATGGTTCGCGGATTACTATCTCTATACTTCAGATATCACGTTTGACTTCACTGAAAGCAACGAGATGATAGTCCATGATAAAAAGACAGAACCGTGGAAGGTCACGATAGTAGACACTGGTCTGAATACGATGACCGGTGGACGTCTGAAACGGGTGCAGAAGTATATCGGTGATGAGACCTTTATGCTGACTTACGGTGATGGAGTCTGTGATGTAGATATAAAGTCACTTTTGGATTTCCATAGAAGTCATGGAAAAGCAGCGACCTTGACATCGGTGATTCTTGAAGAGGAAAAGGGTCATCTGGATATAGCTTACGATAATTCAGTAAAGGCTTTCCGTGAGAAGAAGATAGATGACAGTAAACCTATAAATGCCGGCTATATGGTGTTTGAACCGAAGATATTTGACTATCTGGAAGATGACAGCACAGTGTTGGAACGTGAACCATTGGAAAGACTAGCAGTAGAGGGGCAGTTGATGAGTTATAGACATCATGGTTTCTGGCAATGCATGGATACATTACTTCAGAAGCAGAAGCTAGAAAAAATGTGGGAGTATGGAAAAGCTCCTTGGAAAAGCTGGAATTAGTATAGAAGGGTAAAAATGCAACAGATATATGAGTTTGATACATCAAATATAAATCCATTAACTACCTCGGATGATTTATACCAGGGTAGGAGTAATATAGCGGCCATTTCTGATAATGGTATGGATTCAGATGTCACAGTCTGCGTTCAGGGGTACAACCGTGTCGAGAAGACAAAGCAGTGTGTAGAAAGCATTCTGAAATATACCGGAGACGTGAATTATGATCTGCTCCTTATTGACAATGGATCTACGGATGGTACATTTGACTTTTTTAAGTCAGTGGATTTTAAGAAGAAGCGTATCATAAGGATTAATAAAAATGTGTCATCCATATATCCGGCATTGGTTTATAATACTTCATTCTTATCACGGTATATGGCAGGTGTCTCAAACGATCTGGTTGTAACGCCGCATTGGCTTAGTAACCTGTTAAGGATAGCAGAATCTGATGAGAAAATCGGATTGGTACAACCAGTATCGTCAAATGTCAGTAATTCACAGCAGGTTAATCTGAATTTTAATTCACTTGTTGAAATGGAAAAAAAAGCAAAGGATTATAATGTATCGAATCCCGCTAAATGGGAACAAAGATTACGGCTTGTAATAAATGGATGTCTTATAAAAAAAGAAGCTTTATTTGCCATAGGGTGGCCATTTATGGATGTGGGTTTTTATCATGATTTTGCTGATGATGATATGACATTCAGGGTACGAAGGGCTGGATATAAGGCGATTCTTGCTCGAGACACGTGGATATGTCATGACCATGATCATACTCATATGAGCTCTTCTGACATAGAAAAAGGCAATAGATCCATCAAGATTGGAAGAGAAAATTTTAGAAATAAATATTTTGGAATAGATGCTTGGGATGATGTGAACTGTTTTATCCCGGAGTATTTAAGTGCACTGAAACCTACTGGGACTGAACATAACAGAATTCTTGGTATAGATGTTCGTTGTGGTACGCCAATTCTTGAGATAAAAAACAGACTTAGATATTCTGGCATTTATGACGCAGAATGCCATGCATTTACGCAGCAAGCCAAATATTTTTTAGACCTTCAGACTTTCTGTGGCGCAGACAATGTCTTTTCAGGAGATATCGGATCACTTGTAAATTGCTTTGACGACGTCTCTTTTGATTATATAGTCATAGGCGAAGATATCAATTCATACAAGAATCCGATAGGTGTCATCAAGTCAGCTTTGAAATTACTGGCTCATGGCGGACAGTTATTTGTATCTTTAAGTAATTCATACGATTTATTAGCCTTTCTCAAGGAGATAAGAAAACTTGGTTCAGGACCTAGTAAACATGTACTAAGCTATACGATGGATGAATTCGTAAATGAATTAAAATATGAAGGAATAAATGCTAAATACATTACTTCGAGAGGATATGAACAGATGTCACAGGATGTTATTCAGTTTGCGCAGAACTGTATGAATAAACTTGGTATTAGTGATGAGCAGGCATTGATAGGGCTGCTATGCGACAGGCATTTTTTTGTAATTGATAAAGAGTGAACACTATGAAACAACGCGTATCAGATTACATCGCTTCCTTCCTTGTGAATCGGGACATTACAGATATTTTCATGGTTGTCGGTGGCGGAGCCATGTACTTAAATGACTCATTCGGCCATGATCCAGACCTTCAATGCACCTATAACCACCATGAGCAGGCGTCAGCTATGGCAGCAGACGCGTATTATAAAGCGTCAGGTAAAGCCGCTGCTGTCTGCGTGACCAGTGGACCTGGCGGGATAAATGCGATGAATGGCGTGGCTGGAGCATATATGGACTCTATCCCGATATTAGCATTCTCAGTATTATAGCTTGTACGGTGTAGGAATTTTAAGTCACCTAAATGATCTTTCAACATTCATGTCATATCACTATATATTCGTATCAGAGAAGCCATCTGATAATACCATAGGAAAAATAATATGAAGGCAATAGTAACCGGTGCTGCCGGATTCCTCGGTGCAAACCTTGTAGAAGAACTGGTAAAAAATCACTATGAGGTAATTGCTGTAGTAAGGAACGGATCAGCACATAATAGCAGAATAAAACATCTTGAAGGGTTAAGACTCGTGGCAGCTGGACTGGATGAGTATGATAAGCTCTCTATGCTCATAGATGAGGAAGCAGATGTTTTCTATCATCTGGCATGGGGTACCGGCAGCTCGGTCAGAGAGCAGCATGAAAACATCGTAGGTACCTTGTATGCAGTAGAAGCTGCCAGTCAGCTGGGGTGTGTCAGGTTTGTGGCGACCGGTTCACAAGCAGAGTATGGAGCGCATCAGGGACTTATCACAGAGGAGACTCCTACTCATCCGTTTACAGCATATGGTGCAGCAAAACTTTCTGCAGATGTCCTGTCGAAGGTCAGAGCCGAGGAGCTTGGAATAGAATGGGTCTGGGACAGGGTGTTTAGTGTCTATGGCAGATATGAACCATTCGGACGGATGCTTCCGGATATGATTGAGACCCTACAGCAAGGAGAAACATTTCAATTATCATCGTGCGAGCAGAACTGGGATTATATCTATTCATCAGATGCAGCGAGAGCTGTGATTGCAACAGGTGAACGAGGAATAGCCGGGGAGATTTACGATGTGACATCCGGCGACTATCATCCACTCAAATACTTCACGGAACTGGTACATCAAAAGATCATAGGAACGGGCGAGTTAATTTATGATAGCGAGGTGCATCCGAAGGTATCTCTTCAGGCATCAGCAGACAAGATAATAAATGATACAGGGTGGAAACCTGAAGTGAACTTCATAGATGGAGTACAAAGATATATAGAATGGAAAGCTGACAGATAGTGCCATGAATGCACAAGATAAGAGTCTATTCGGTATTAATTCAGAGAGTTTAGGATGAGGAGGTATCAGAGCATGAATAAAATCAGTTTACTGGACTGTACGCTGCGTGACGGAGCATATATCAATGGCTCGTCATTCGGTCAGGCGGCGATAAGAGGGATAATCAAGAAACTGCAGGATGCAGGAGTCGAGATAATAGAATGCGGATGGCTTAAGGATAACAGCTATACAGAGGGCAGTACCTACTATCATCTACCGTCCGATATGGAGAAGTATCTCACTGACAGGGACAAAAGAGTCACATATGTAGCTATGATAGACTATGACAGATATGATGATACAGTTCTTCCGGAGTGTGATGGCAGGTCAATAGACGCCATAAGAGTCGTATTTCCCCGCGGAAAGGTAGAGGATGCTTTGGCGATAGCGAATCGCATCAGGGATAAGGGATACAAAGTCTATCTGCAGGCTGCAAATACACTCGGATATAGCGATCAGGAGCTCTATGAACTAACCAGCGCTGTAAATGAATTCCGCCCGGAGGCTTTGTCTATCGTCGATACGTTTGGAGCCATGTATGAGGATAATCTGACTCATATCGTGGAGGTCCTTGACAGTAGACTGTGTGACGAGATAGGGCTTGGATTTCATTCGCATAATAATCAGCAGCTGTCATTTGCGCTGTCCACACATTTTATCAAGCTGATGGAGAGGAAGAATCGCAGGATAATAGTGGATGCAAGTCTGTCAGGTATGGGCAGAGGAGCGGGGAATACCACTACAGAGCTCATGGCTAGTTTTCTGAACAGGAAGTATCATGGCAACTATGATATGGACTCGATTCTTGACGCTATAGATATGTATATAGAGCCCATAAGGGCGAAGTATACGTGGGGATATTCCACCCCGTATTTCATAGCCGGATTATATCAGGCACATGTGAACAATATCGCCTATCTATTGAAGAATCACAGGACCAATGCCCGTGACATGAGAAATGTCATAGAGTCTCTGAGCACAGAAGAGAGAAGGCATTATGACTATGACCTGCTGGAGGAGAAATACATTGAGAATCAGGACAGGCAAATCGATGATGAGGAGGATAAAAGAAATATCATACAGATGATAGGCGGCAGAAAAGTAATACTTATAGCGCCCGGGAAATCTGTATTGACAGAGTACGATCGTATTAAACGCTTCATAGAAAAAGAAAAACCGTATGTACTGGGAGTGAATGCGATAATCACAGACTACCTGCCATTTTATGATGCAGTGTTTTTTACCAACAGCATCAGGTACAGCTATGCGAAAGAGGCTTATCCGGAGGAGTTCTCAAAGGTAAAAAGAATTCTACTGTCCAATATAAAGACAAGATCGAATGATGAGCTAATAGTAAACTTCAATCTGGCAGTAAAGCGGGGCTGGGAGCATTTCGACAATGCTGTGATCTGTGCCTTAAGGCTTCTGTACAGGCTTGAGGTAGAGAACGTATATCTAGCTGGATTCGATGGATTTAAATCCAGTTATAACGAAAGCTATGCTGATACATCCCTTCCTACACTAAATCCAGGAGGAAGATGGGATGAGCTTAATCGTGAGATAAAGGATATGTTCGGCGATGTCACAGAAAGCACAAAGAACCATATGAATATCTCATTCCTAACTGAAAGCGTATTTGAATCATGAAGGTATCAGATTATATATTTAGATTTCTAGCAGATTACGGGGTAAGGGAAGTGTTTTACCTGCCTGGCGGTGGTGCGATGCATCTGGATGATTCTCTGGCTCACACGGATGGAATCAATGCAGTGTGTATGCTTCATGAACAGGCAGCAGCTATTGCGGCAGAGGCAGATGCCAGGATAAGGAATGCTCTTTCGGTATGCTGCGTGACCAGTGGCCCGGGAGGCACTAATGCACTGACAGGTCTGGCAGGTGCATGGATCGATGCGACTCCTGTTATGTTTATCTCGGGACAGGCTAAACGTGCTGATCTGGTGGGAGATCAGGGGATAAGACAGTTTGGCATTCAGGAGGTAAATATCATAGACCTGGTAAGGCCTATGACAAAATACGCAGTACAGGTAACGGAGCCTGAAAGAATCAGGTATGAGCTTGAAAAAGCAGTATTTATGGCTTTAGATGGGAAGCCTGGTCCGGTATGGCTTGATATACCCGTTGACGTGCAGGCATTAGAGATAGATGAAAACAGTCTCTTGCGTTTTGATAAACCGATAAGAAGCTATGACTGCAAAGAAAGCGATATAGAAAAGACTATTGAGCTGCTAAATCAGGCAAAACGTCCACTTCTACTCCTGGGACATGGGATTCGAATGGGAAATGCTATTGCAGAGATGAACAGGCTGATTGAAGCTCTAAGGATTCCTGTTATGACTACATGGAATGGAGTGGATCTTATCAGTGATGATAATCCGCTATTCTTCGGACGTCCCGGAGCTTCAGGAATGAGACATGCCAATATCATTCAGCAGAATGCCGATCTGGTCATCACGTTAGGAACGAGGCTGAACCTTTTGTCTACGGGGTATGACTATGATTCTTTTCTTCAGAATGCAAGGCACATCATGGTGGAGATAGATGAAAATGAAATGAAGAAGAAAAGTCTCCACCCGTATCTTAGTGTCTGCTGTGATGTCAGGTCATTTCTGAGAGGGATGCTTAAAAAAATCGATCAGGTGCATATGGGTGATATGACGGGATGGATTTCCTTCTGCAATGAGATGCGTGACAGATATCCCAGACTCATAAAGGAGCAGATTCCAGACAGCTGTGATATCAACACCTATGAATTCGCGGATGAGCTCTCAAGGCAGATGAGCGGCGAGGATGTATTCCAGTTTACCAGTTCAGGAATCAGCGCGGATATATGTATGGAGGTCATGAGGATAAAGGAGGGACAGAGAGCTTTTCTTACAAAGGGGCTTGCGTCGATGGGATTTGATCTGCCGGCATCGATTGGATCGTGTATCGCTTCTGGTGGGAAAAGGACAGTGTGCGTGACTGGTGACGGCGGTTTTATGATGAATATCCAGGAGCTTGCGACCCTTAAGCGACTGAATCTCAATATAAAGCTATTCGTGCTTGATAACAGAGGATATGCGATGATTTATAATTCCCAGATCGCCAACTTCCACAGACTCTCAGGAGCTGATGCCGACAGTGGACTTATGCTGCCTGATATAGCTGCTGTCGCTAAAGGCTTCGGCATCCATACACAAAGAATCATAAAAAAGGCACAGATGAGCCAACAGATAACTGATGTCCTCTCATATGATGGTCCGGTAGTGTGCTGTGTAGATGGGTATATAGGGCAGAAAATCCTGCCGCGACAGGTGAACTATAAAAAACCAGACGGGCAGATGGCATCAAGGCCGCTGGAGGATATGGCTCCTCTATTAGACAGAAACGAACTGGCAGAAGATATGATTTATGATAAATAGGAGGATTATAGAGTGAAGAGAGAGGTTTGTCCGATATGTGGATCTTCTGATAAGACTGGTCTGTTTTATAGAGATTTTTCCGGAATGTGTGAAATCACTCCATTTATGCATTATGAGGTTTTTAATTGCAATAATTGTGGAGCTGTATATGCAGGTGAAATCCAAGAGTCAATGCCTCTGGACAGATACTACCGTCTCTGCTCCAAATATTCGAATAAAGAATATAACCTAAGTTCCTCGAGCCGCAGACGTTTTTTAAATATTACTGGGCTTTTTGAGGAGTTGATACCAAAGGACGCATCAATTCTTGAGATTGGCTGTGCTGAGGGCTTCCTGCTTGATATGCTAAGAAATCACGGATATGAGAAGGTATATGGCATCGAGCCATCGAAGGACTGTGTTAATTATGCGAGGGATAATCTGCATATCAATGTGACTTTGGGAGGGCTCTCTGACATGGATGGCCTTGGGACGAATAGATACGATGTGATAATTCTGGAGCAGGTACTTGAACATATAATGAGTCCAGAAAATGCGATCCGTGAGATGCTTAAGTTTCTGAATGATGACGGGATTTTATGTATCGGGGTACCGGACTTGGACTCTTTCGAAGATCAGACGGATTTCTACAGGCAGTTTTCTACAGAGCATATCAATTATTTCTCAGAATGCTCTCTTAAGAATCTGATGAAAAGATACGGATTGAGAAAGCTGATATCTAAAAGGAATACAGAGGAAGATACCTTTGTGTCGTTTTGGCAAAGAACAGATGATGCTGATCTAACATTAGAGTTCGATTATTCCGGCTCTGATGCGATAAAAGCTTATATCCGGCAAAACGAAGAACTGACGAAGAGCCTGAAGAAACGCACAGATAAGCAGAGAAATGTCCTGTCTGGCAGAGGAGGCCGGTTTAATGTATGGGGAAGCGGCACATATCTCGCTACTTTGATTCAAACGGGGATAATCAATAGCTCTAACATCATAAGTGTAATAGATAAAAACAGAAATTATCAGGGACACAGGATTTATGACGCAGAGATTATAGACCCTTCTGATATTGATAACGATGATCCTATTCTTATCGCTGTTTATGGCAATTCGGCCGATTCAGTAAAGAACGACATCAGACAACTGAAGATAAGCAATGAAATACTTGAGGTTTAGAATGGATAGCATTAATAAGCTTGATGAATATCTCAATGACAAGGTGACAGATATTCATAACAGAACCCTTGTAGCCTGGGGGATGGGAAATACAGGACTTTTATACTATGAGGGGCTCAAGAGACTGGAAAAAGAAGATTTCAGGATTGACTATTACACTAACAGTAATATTCAGGTAGTCGGGGGGAGGTGAAAACAGTTCTTCTTTTAATGGAAAGCCGGTAATTAGTCCGGAATCAATTGTGGAATTAAAGAATCCACTTGTGCTTATTGTGACACCTAATAAAGTATATGTAGATGAAATCAGGCGTAGATGTGAAGAGATGCAGGTGGAAGCCAGACTTATAGATGACATGATTTTCAGACTGCATAGCAAGGAAATCGTGGAGTGTATGAATCTCCTTTCTGATGACAGATCACGGGAAATATATGCGAAGGTTCTATTTGCTCGTATAAACGCTGAAAGACCGGATCCTTCACTTGTTGTGTCTAAAAGTCTTTTTAACGTACCGGAATTTTTTGCGGCAGAACGGGCAGGCAGATATGTGGATTGTGGAGCCTTTGTGGGAGACTCGATAGAGAGCTATATCAGAGATCGTGAGGACTCTTACGGAGCCATTGGGAAAATCACAGCTTTTGAACCGGATGAAAATAATTATGCTGCTCTAAGTACCAGGGTAGATAGACTAAAGCGGGAATGGTCATTAGGTGAGGATTGTTTTACACTCTATAAGGCAGGAGTAGGCGAACACACTGTAATCGGTACCATATCAGAAGAAAGTAATGGGATGCAGTCGAAGCTTATTGAGGATGGAGAAGGAAAGAAGACACAGATCTATGCTCTTGATGATGTTATTAAGGAGCAGGTAAGCTTTATTAAGGCAGACATCGAAAGCTATGAATACCAGATGCTTGCCGGAGCGAAGAATACGATTAGAAGGTACAGACCTAATCTGGCTATATGCATCTATCATAATGCAGTGGACTTCTATCAGATTCCGATATTAGTTCATGAGATTTGTCCGGATTATAAGCTGATTATACGTCAGCATTCCTTTGAATCTGCTGAAACCCTCCTGTATGCTTGGGTTTAATACTGAAAGTGAGGAGACTATAATGCAAAGAAATATATGTCAGATTTGTGGCAGGGATATGTCCGAGTCAGGTGAAGTATTATATTCACGGATATATGATACCCCAGAAATAAATGAAGAAAGATACATCCAAAGAATCGGGTGCTGTGATAACTGTGGCTTTGTAACTGTATTAAATCCGCTGGGTGATACAGAAATGGATAAGCATTATTCATCTGGATATGATTACACTAATTACAGTAGCTTAGAAATCGAAAAAGACAATTATATCGAGAGAGCAAATAAAGCGATGA
The DNA here is from genome assembly GCA_900316165.1 of uncultured Lachnospiraceae bacterium. Classification (GTDB taxonomy): domain Bacteria; phylum Bacillota; class Clostridia; order Lachnospirales; family Lachnospiraceae; genus Weimeria. Next base: position 15,428 of record ONBW01000039.1, read on the forward strand.
AACTATTTGAGTCTCTCGGATTGGAGTACGACTCAGTACTTGACATTGGTGCTTCAACGGGGTATTTTCTCTCACTCTTCAAAGGCAAGAAAGTCTATGGAGTAGAGACTTCAGACTCAGGGGTATATACAGCAAAACAACGGTATAATATAGAGCTTTATCATGGCCAGTTTCAGGAATTTGTCATGAAGTCAGGTAAGCCGTATGATCTGATTATTATGATGCATATATTAGAGCACATAGATAATCTGGATATATGGATGAAGGATCTGAAAAAAAGTGCATCGAGGTATGTGTATGTAGAAGTACCGTGTCTATTTACTAGTCCTGTGGAGCCTTTTGGACTCTTCGCAGAAGAGCATCTTAACTATTTTACACCGGCTTCTTTAGAAAACCTGTTTGTAAAATACGGTTTCTCGTGTATTCATATGAGTATCGATTACATGGTAAATTATAAGATAGCTAACGGTTTTCCTATGATAAGGGCAATATTTGAAAAAGATAGTGGAGAAGAGAGAGAGACTCATATACATGATATTATTGGCTCTCATGGATTTTTAGATAATTATTTCAGTTGGTGCAGGAGTACATCCTCTGAAATCTTAGACAAACTGAAGAAAATCATACATAGCGATGATAGTGTTGCCATTTGGGGAGCATCATTTCAGACTGAGAGATTACTGGGTGAGAATGATTATTCATGGATGAATCTGGAATGTATTCTGGATAATTCTGATATGAGATGCAGATATAGTCTTTCTTATAATGGAAAGCTTATTCCGGTAAGAAAACCTGATAAGGATATTCTTGACAAAGTAGATCATATCATTATTTCCACATATAATAATCAGGAGGCCATTTACAGGCAGATAAAGGACATGGGGTATGAAAGTAAGGCGATTATTCTGTATGACCCGCTTATGATCGGGTGATAATTTTATTAGAGTTGAAATAAATGTGTAGATGAAAATTAGTGTTGTGGAAAGTAAAATCAGGTTATTCATGGAGGAAATTATATCACGGTAGAATATGAAACAAAGAAGACATGTTAAGCTGAAAAACTTGGATGTGAATGTGGATATGATATGAGAAAAGTAATATTTGTCCGTAAACGGATAAACATTTCCTAAAATGGATTTGTCTATAGACATTTGATGCACAACATGGTAGAATAATGCCTAAGCACTACCAGGTACGGTAGCGGTGAACCCTCTAGTTTTATCAGAGGAACTTGTGAACCTCTGATTCATGCTTCTTCACAAGATACCCGGTTGGTATTTTATGAATTGGAAAGGAGGGATGCTGATGGATCTTGTTATTGCAGTTCTGACCTTTGGTCTCAACTGTTTCGCTGTCGGTTACATGATAGCGAAAGATATCTTCAGTCAAAAAAAGTAGCCGCCTACCCTCAGAAAGTTAGCAGCTACTTTAGTTGACTTTTAAAGGGAACACTGTCTACTAGGTAGTGCCCTTTCTTATTCTTATTATACCATGTCATGTCAAGTCTGATATCTTTTCTGAAATATTTTTATGAGGAACACATATGGTAAAGAAATGGAAAAATGAAGAAGAAGCCCGCAGCGAGATAAAAGGGCTGGTAGCTGATTTTTACAGGCAGTTCAAGTCTGATGAAATGGATCATTCAGAATTCAAACACAGCGACCGTATCAGCTATGCCGGCCGTGTATATGACGAGAAGGAAATGCTCTCACTGACTGATGCGATGCTTGATTTCTGGCTTACAACAGGCAGGTTTGCATCTGAATTCGAGAAGAAGTTCGCTGAATTTCTCGGTGTAAAATATGCGCATCTGGTGAATTCGGGTTCGTCCGCAAACCTGATAGCATTCAGCATTCTGACGGCTCCTGAATTGGGCGAGAGGAGAATAAAGCACGGTGATGAGGTGATCACCGTGGCCTGTGGGTTTCCGACCACGATAAACCCTATCCTGCAGTACGGCGCCGTTCCGGTATTCGTGGATGTGACGGTGCCACAGTATAACGTAGATGTCACAAAGCTGGAAGATGCCTACACTCCGGGGAAAACTAAGGCTGTGATACTCGCGCATACTTTGGGAAATCCTTTTGATATAAAGGCTGTACGGGATTTTTGCAAGGGGCATGGACTGTGGTTCATCGAGGATAACTGTGATGCGCTGGGATCTACGTACACTATCGATGGTGTGACCAGATACACAGGGTCCTGGGGAGATATCGGGACCTCGTCTTTTTACCCGCCGCATCATATGACTATGGGCGAGGGAGGTGCAGTATATACGAATGATCCGGTGCTGAACAGGCTGATCCTGTCATATCGTGACTGGGGACGTGACTGCTACTGTCCGTCCGGCAGGGACAATACCTGCGGCCACAGATTTGATGGTGACTATGGTGAGCTGCCACACGGTTACGATCATAAGTACGTCTACAGTCATTTCGGGTATAACATGAAGGTGACCGATATGCAGGCGGCTGTTGGCGTGGCTCAGTTAGAAAAATTACCGGATTTTATCAATAGGAGGAAGCATAACTGGAAGCGGCTGCGTAATGCGCTGGATGATCTGAGTGATAGGATTATACTTCCGGAGCCAGCAGAGAATTCTGATCCTTCGTGGTTCGGTTTTCTTATTTCTATGAGGCCAGAATCTGGTCTTAAGCGCCAGGATGTTGTCGAATACATAGAGTCGCATAATATTCAGACCCGCCTGCTTTTCAGCGGGAATATCATAAAGCAGCCGTGTTTTGATGATATAAGGAATACAGATGCTTATCGGGTATCAGGTGAGCTTACGAATACTGATTTTATCATGGAGAATACCTTCTGGGTCGGTGTGTATCCTGGAATGACCGATCAGATGATTGACTATATGGCACAGGTGATCAGAGAGGCGGTGAGATAATGCTTGAATTCTTCAAAGGAAAACGGGTACTCATCACCGGTCACACCGGCTTCAAAGGCGCATGGCTGACAAGGATTCTATTAAATGCCGGTGCTGTTGTATGCGGGTATTCTCTGGAGCCTCCGACTGAGCCTAACCTGTTCAGTGTGGCTGGTCTTGAGAGTATTCAGGATATCCGTGGTGATATCAGGGACCTGGATCATCTGAAACGGACTTTTGATGATTTCAGGCCGGAGATAGTATTCCACTTAGCTGCGCAGCCTATCGTAAGAGAGTCGTACAGAAATCCTGTATATACTTATGAGACGAATGTGATGGGGACT
>ONBW01000032.1 GCA_900316165.1 uncultured Lachnospiraceae bacterium
CACAGAGCATCCAACCAGCTAGTTGGCAGTCAAGCAGAACAAGGATAGGGTGTGTAGCTGAGTCTACTACTTACCCACACAAACTGATGAAGCCTCAAAGTTCTCTGATAATTATATAACTTGCATTTTTTCTTGTAAAGAAAATACATGCAGGGTAATTTATAAAGTCTTTTCTTGACGCTTATGTAAAATCCTCGTAAGATAAAATAGATTTTTATGGGAGCTTCTTATGGTGTAGCAATGGGAATTGTGCTTGCAGTCTTTGGCAGATGTCTGTCAATGGCCTTTATCACAGGAAATTCCGCACAAAATCCCCAGATACTCGATGCCTCTGCTCAGCTGCTTCTCGTCGCCGGCATCTTCTTCTGGCTGCTTGGAATACTTAATGTCGTCAGGCTTGCGGTTCAGGCTCTTGGATATTCGAACCTTGCCATCATTTCAGGAGTCATAGAGATGATAGCCCGTTCCATCACCTCATACTTCTTTGTTCCGATATACGGATTTTCAGCCATCTGCTTTTCAGACCAGTCGGCATGGATAACAGCCACAACCTACTCTACTCTGATTTGCATTCATGTGATAAAATTAATCGAGAAGAAGCTCAACAATAGAAAAGCCGCAGTTCCTGAAGCGGATTAATCTGGAAAAGTATTACGAAAGGAGAAGTTGTTTGATGAAATCGATACTTATAAAGGATACTACAAGGGAAGAGAGAATCAGGATTGTTCAAAGAGCCTTATCATCCTGCGGACACACCTGCGAGTTCTGCAATGGATGTGACAACCTCGGCGGCGGTGACGTGGACAGCTTCTACCAGCCGTACATCGACGGCGAGAAGGAGATCCGCGAGCTGAACATGGAGTACAACGCCCACCTCGTTCACTGATATTTTTCTCTGGTACATTTTTGAAAAAATAAACGGGATTCCATCAAAAGTGGGATCCCGTTTTTATTCTTACAAATTAATTTAATAACACATTACAGTGCAGCCTCATAGAGCTTACTGATATCAGCCTCTGTGAAGTGACCAGGTGTATTTTCGATATTTCCTGCAGATACCTTAAGGCAGTTCTTTGTAAGCCAGGAGATATCATCCTTCTTTATGCCAAGGTCTGTAAGAGTGACCTTCAGGTCTAATTTTTCAAGGAGAGAACTGATCTTTTTAGAGCAGTCCTCTGCAGTGAAGCCACCGAGCATTCTTGCGAGATGGCCAAACTTCACGCGGTTTGAAGCGTACTCTGCGTCTATTACTATCGGCGTAAGAGCTGCAAGACCATTTCCGTGAACAGCATCGACCTTACCGCTTACAGGGTGTTCCATGCCGTGGGCTAAGGTTACACCTGCGGTATTTATTACCATTCCGCCGATCGTGGCTCCAAGTGTAAGAGCTGACCAAGCCTCAATGCTTGTATCCTCACCTGTGTAGAGCTTTACGAGGTTCTTATAGATAAGAGGTATAGCATAGAGGGCAAGAGCGTCTGTAAGAGGCTGTGCCTTCCTTGCTGTGTAAGCCTCGATGCAGTGGCAGAGGGCATCGAATCCGACCGAAGCCAGAACCTTCTTTGGCATCGTGGTCATTACCTCAGGATCGATAACTGAGGCCTTTGCCACAATAGCTGGTGTTCTGAGTGACTTCTTATCTCCTGTAGCAGGATCAGTCAGAACTGCAAATCCATTTCCCTCAGATCCTGTACCACAGGTAGTAGGGATAAGCACCAGCGGCAGAGCCTTATCGCTCGTCTTCCTGTTAAAAATATAATCCGATATATCGCCACTGTTTTCAGCCATGAATGCGATCGACTTGGCAGCATCCATTACACTTCCGCCGCCGACAGCTACAACTACTGAAGCCCCATTGTCCTTTGCGAACTGGGCTCCTTCCATGGCTGTTGTAGTCAGAGGATTTGGAGTGACCTTGTCGTACAGAATTGTGGTCATTCCCTCCTTTTCTAGGAGTCCTTTTACTTTATCATAAAGACCAGACTTCTTGGCGCTTGAGCCTCCGGTAACGATAAGAGCCTTTTTACCATAGGCAGCTGCAATCTTTCCGACACCGGCTACTTTTCCAGGACCGAACTGAAGGTTTACCGGGAGACTGTAGCTGAAGTCTGTTGCCATAAGAGGGATCTCATCTACAGCTTCCCTGGTCTCAGTTCTCTCCATTGCCTGCTCAACGCTCCAGGCAGCAACGGCAGCCTCCTCCTTCTCTTCCTCTGTGGCGATCTCCTTATTGTAAAGAGGAGCATAGTAGCCGAACTTATCCTTGTACTTGGCCTTGCAGCCGGCGACGAAGAAGATTCCGATAATAAACCAGCCTCCTGCGATCCCCCACTCCTGTGGCATAAGAGAAGCACCCGAATTCGGGATGATGTAGAGAAGAAGCATAAGTCCTGACATGATCACGGCAATAGTACCGCAGAGCATACCATTCTTAACCTTGTAAGGGCGGACCATTGTAGGCTCTTTTTTCCTCAGGATAAGGAATGAAAGAGATACCATGCAGTAAGCAAGGACACAGCCGAAGTTACCTGCGTCTGAAACCCAGACAAGCATCTGTCTTCCAGCGAATGGAGCGAGCATACTGAGGATTCCGATAAGCCAGATGGCAACTGTAGGTGTCTTGTACTTAGGATGAAGCTTCTTGAAGACCTTTGGTACCATGTATGACTCAGCCATAGAATAAATAGCACGGCTGCCGCCAAGCATGAACGAGTTCCAGCTGGTGATGATTCCGCACATACCGGCGATGATGATTACCTTTGACATCGCCTCACTGTGGAAGGCTTTAGCCATAGCATCTGCTGTAACGAGGCCTGTCCCTGCATATGAGGTGGCGATTGCACCCTTATCCATTACGAAGCCTACAGCAAAAATAACAAGTGCGTAGAAGCTTATTGCAAGAATGATAGAGAGAAGAAGGATTTTTCCGATCTTCTTTAACGGAACGTTGATCTCCTCAGCAGCCTGCGGGATTACGTCGAATCCAATGAAGAAGAACGGGCTGACTGCGGCTACACCAATGATATTCTTAAGGATGTTACCTGTAGTTCCACCCTCGAATACCTGTCCGTCAAGATTTGATGGAGAGCCGGTGAAAAGAGATGCTACAACCAGAGCGATTCCTGCAGCACCAATGGCTACGGTAAGAATGGTCTGAAGAATAGCTGCTGTCTTTGCACCAAGGATATTTATTATCGTGATAAAGAAAGCGAAGTCAACTGCCACTGCAACCCAGGAAGCGTAGATTTTAAATCCTGCTACTGTGTACATATAGCCCTTCAGGAATCCCGGCCACAGATATGAGATGATCGTCGGGAAAGCGCAGGCCTCGAAGCATACAACGCTGACATATCCGAGGATGATGGCCCAGGTACATACGAATGAACCGTAAGGGCCCATCGCTCTCATACTGAAGACGTGCTCACCGCCGCACTCAGGCATTGCCGGTGTAAGCTCCGCATAGGTAAGACCTATGAAAAATATCATGACGCCGCCAAGAAGGAATCCAAGCATGGCGCCGATGACACCGCCTTTGTCGATCCAGCTTCCGCTCTGTACGACCCATCCCCATCCAATCATGGCTCCGAAGGCAATTACCAGAATATCCCAGGAACTGAATACTTTATCGAATTGTGACTTTTTTTCTGCCATAATACACTACCTCTACTTTTCTTCAAGCATTTCAACCATCATCAGCAGGTACTGTGCTGTCTTTTCCCAGCCAAGAACACTGCTGTCTATTAAGAGATGGCGTCCCTTTCTGTCACCTCTGTAGGTTCCGGTGATATACTTGTGTCTGGAATGATTCTGTTCATCGTTGTATGAGATGATCTCTTCAGCCTTTTTCTGGTTTACTTTTTCCTGTTCCATAACCGAACGGACTCTTGTTTCCAGTGGAGCATAAATAAATACGTTTAGTACATCATCTCTATCCTGAAGGATATAGTTTCCGCTTCGTCCGATGATGATGCAGGAGGATTTCTCCGCCATTTCATGGATTACCTGGAACTGTGCTGAAATAACACGGTTGGTAAGGTTTGCGTACCGCGGTCCAAGAGTCGTGTCAAAGGAGTAATGTACATTTTTCTCCTTATCGGCCTTCTCTACCAGATCCTTTTCTACTCCGATCCTTGCTACTACGCTGTCTACGAGGTCTCTGTCGTAATACTCAAATCCAAGCGCGGACGCGAGCATTTTTCCTATCTGAGGTCCTCCAGCTCCGTATTCACAGCCTATCGTAATGACTAAATGCTTCATACGGGGTCTCCTTTCTTACTTTTCCTGAAAAAATAAAAGAAGCCGCCAGATTCATCGTCTGACGGCCTCATTGCCTGTATGTAGTAAAGTTAAGTTGTTATCAGCACATAAGTGGCTTATCCCAAAGGTGAAGCTTGGTTCCGATGCCTTCCTTTACGGCTCTGTTGTAGCAGACAGTGCCCCAGGCGACATCCTCAACAGGCATTCCGCCTACTGAGTAGACGATGATCTCGTCATCTGTTTCTCTGCCCTTCTGCTTTCCGTTGATGATCTTTCCGACATCCTTGATATCGTCATCTGTGATCAGACCCTCATGCTCCATATCCATGAACTTTGTGCCGACCATTGTGACATTTCCGTATGTAGGATAAGGGAACTCTGAAGCCCATGCCTTGTAAAGTCCAAGTGCATCAACTGCAAGTGTGCAGCTCTTTGCGAGATAGTCTTTGTCGAATTCAGCACCGCCCGGGCAGGCAAAAGTGCATCCAGGCTTAACCCACTCTTTCTCAACCTTAGGATATTTGCTTAAGTCGTGGCCACTTGTAGCAGCGAAGATAACGACATCTGAATCTCTTACAGCATCTTCAAGGGTGTCGACCTTTTCGACTTTAACTTTCGGATATTTCTCCTTGGCGAATTCAGTGAACTCGTCGATTCCTCTCTGGCTTCTGCCCTTTACCTTTACGAGCTCGATCGAAGGACAGGCAACCATCATAGCTTCGAAGGAAGTTCTTCCGATAACACCAGGTCCGCAGATGCCGGCGACCTTTGAATCCTTCTTTGCGAGATACTTAAGTCCGGCTCCTGCTGTAGCACCAGTACGGTAAGCACTGATCAGGTTAGCTGACATAAATGCCTTCGGAGCACCTGTATCCTTATCTGTAAGAGTGAACATCAGGATAGAACGAGGAAGTCCCTTCTTCTTGTTCTCCATGTTTGAACCGTACCACTTGACACCGGCATTGTCGAACGGAGCTCCGATATAAGCAGGCATAGCCATGAATCTTCTGTCCTCTCCTTTTCCTGATGGCATCTCAGGGAATGGTGACTCGGTAGGGAATGCAAGCTTGGTGCCGTGAGAATAGTGGTTCTCGCCACCCATCATAAAGTCGCCGAGATCGAGAAGAGAAAGAACTTTGTCCATAGTCTCGACACACTCAGGCATGTCTGTAACACCGGCCTTAACCATGTCTTCTTCGTTTAAAAATAAAAAGTCAACTGCTGGGTATTCACTCATTTGTTATGCCTCCTGTACATTATTTTTGCTTAAAGCTAAATAAAAAGAAAAAAAGCCACAGAGCAGGATGTTCCTGACTTCTGTGACGTCTTTGTCTTTCTTTTTCTATTTGCTCATATTTTGTCATTTTGTCTATAGTAATTATTGTACAAATCGGTACTACTTTTAAAAAAACAGTTCCGCTTTTATTTTTATGTGTTATCATGAACATGTCGAAAGCATATCTGGAGTTTTCAATGGAAAATAAAAATTGGAAAAGAGAAAAGTTAAGAGCTACCCAGCCGTTTTTCGTTCTCTCAAGTGACGACTTCATTCAGGAATCGTACAGGCAGATGGGTATCTCTCATTTTTACATGATAAGAAAAAAGAAAAATACACCGCTTCGGGCGATCCCGGATGGCTGTATTGATTTCGTTTTTGATTACGGCGATGATGGCATGAAGGCCTTTGTCAGAGGCACTCCGCTGACCTTAGAGCATGATCTGCTGACCGACGCGACTGACATTTTCGGTGTCAGGTTTCTGCCGGGCACTCATCCTACAGGTCTTGCGCTGCGCCAGAGAGATCTGATTGGAATCAGCCATCCGCTTGAAAAATACTACCCTGAAAGCTTTGATTTCAAGGGACTTTCGGAGCGGAGCGAATTTTTGGACAGAGTCAGGTTTTTTCTTAAGGAGTACACCAGGCTTGAGAAAAAGCAGCCGAAGCCATTCGGTAAGGAGGCTCTTTTTGATGCCGTCTGTGACATTATCTACCACGCCGACGGGCAGATAAGGGTTTCAGACCTAGCCGTTGAGACCAGCTACAGCGAGAGATATATCAGGAAGGTTTTTATGGAGGAGATGGGCTTTTCGCCTAAGACCTTCTGCAATATCCTCCGCCTTCAGCGTGCGATTGAGTTCATCAATTACGGGTACGACGAGAAGGCTGCTGACTGGGCGACTGACCTGGGATATTATGACCAGTCCCAGTGTATCAGAGACTTCAAGCACTACCTCGGCATGACACCAATGCAGTACAAAAAGCTGATAAATGAATGTGACTATCACAAGAGAGCTGTATATGCACATGATATAGGACTTACTCTGTAGCAAATAGTACCGAAAAATACTATAATTTCGCATAAACTGTCTTTTCGACTAAAATCTGCTCTTAAAAATCTTGTAAAGTCATATTCGTTAAACTATAATGACGGATAAAGTAATCAACTGACAAAGCGCGCGAGTCGCTTACCCTGCAGAAAGGAAGACATTAAAAACCGGTTCAGGGTTTTCTGTGATAATCCTGAACCGGTTTTTTATTTATGAACTTTTGGAAGTTTTTATCAGGCTGTCTTTATATCCTTGGCATAGAATCTGTCGTACTTGAGCCCTGAGATGTCGCATACAGGCTTCTCACCAGCTACGAGCTGTGATACAACTGTGCCGACTCCCGGAGCGATTCCGAAACCATGTCCAGTAAATCCGCAGGCAAGGATCAGACCTGGAACCTCACTTACTGTATCGATTACAGGAACTCCGTCCTTCATATTATCTGACCAGCCAGCCCATGCTCTTACGATCTTTGCGTCCTTGAGCATCGGGATGTATCTGATGATACCACGGCAGATACATGGAACTGTATCACTGTAGTTCATTGGGGTACCATTGTCCTTCTTGTACAGCTCAAATCCTGTTGAACCACCGATTACAAATGAACCGTGGTCGGTCTGATGTCCATAGAAGTCTGCCTCTGCAGTACCGAGCATCTGCTCGAACATCTTTGGCTCTGCCTCGGTTACAAGGCACTCGATAAGCTTGCTTACCATCGGGATATCGATTCCTACAGTTCCGGCGATAGCACGTGATGCCATACCTGCTGCAAGTACGATATAATCTCCCTCATAGGTATCTGTCTGAGTGATGACCTGTCTTGCTTTTCCTTTTATTTTTTTAATTTCTTTTACGTCCTCGCCGGTGATAAACTCAACACCAAGTTTTCTTGCTGCCATGTAGTAGGCGAGTGTAGCCTTGAGCGGGTTTGCGTGTCCATCTGTCGAGCACCAGCTGGCTCCGATTACCTCATCTGAGAGGTACGGGTTTATCTGTCTTACCTCGTCGCCGTCGATCATCCTGACATCGAGTCCGCAGGCTGAAGCTGAATCAGCAAGTTTCTTTAAGGTCTTTAAGTGTGCTTCTGTTTTTCCAAGACGAAGGTTGCCCTTCTTATGGTACTCTACATCGTATCCAAGCTCCTCGGAAAGTGTTGGCCAGAGATGCTCGATTCCGTACATAGCCAGCGGAAGCTCTCTAGGATCACGTCCTGACTGACGGACACCGCCACCGTTACGGCTTGAGCCACCGTTTCCGATGATGTCTGATTTTTCAAGTACAGTTACCTTATAGCCTCTCTTTGCCAGATAGTAAGCGCATGAGTTGCCTATGATTCCGGCTCCGATAATGATCACATCTGATGTCTTCATAAATCTGTTTCCTCCGTCTCATCTGCATAAACATGCATCTCTGTTGGTCTCATAGGTGCTCTTGAAGTAGCTGGCTCTAAAAGTGCAGGTGAGCACTTTAACTCTCTTGCCACAATTCCCTTTACAAGCTTTGCGCAGGTCTGTCCCTGGCAGAGGCCCATGCCACATCTCAAATATCTTCTGATTTCGGCGATGGTCCAGAGTCCCTCATGGACAGCCTTTCTGATCTCGCCCTTTGTAACTTCCTCACAGCGGCAGACGATCATGTCATCGTCAGGCCCTGGAACGAACTCTCCTATATCTCTTGATCTGTTGCTAAGTTCACTCATCACTTTTCCTCCTGACTCTTAGACTGCTGCCTTAAAAAATCTGGCCTTCATTGCGTATTCCTTCGGAACCTTGATTGTAAGAAGGCTCGTGCTGTCAAATGCCTTGCTTGTACGTACCTGTGCCACCTCTGCGTCACATACGACCTGTCCGTCTCTTCCAAGTGCTTTGCCCTTGGTGCCAACCTCTGGCAGCGGCATGAACTCGTATGGGAGTGTGATTGTAGCATTTCCGTCACCTGTGTCTTCATCAATAAGGAAAATAGCCTGTCCCGGGCAGCTTGCTACGCACATACCGCAGTTGATGCAGGTGCTGTCCTCTACTGAAATAGGAAGTGATGTGATGTTATCTCCGATTGAGATGCATCCCTTCTTGCAGGCATCCTGACATGGGTTGCAAGGGATGTTCTGAGTACACTCAAGTACAGGATGAATTCCAGCCTTGTGAACAACTCCCGGATATCTTTCTATCTCATCATCAGCTACATAGCCCTTCTTTAGAAGACTCTGTGAAACCTCTATTCCCTCTTCAGTCTCTGTGATGTTCTTGCCTCTGTTCTTAGGTGCGAACATTCCCTGACGAAGTGAATCAAGTGAGGCCTGAAGCTTCTTAAGCTCTGCATCCTTCTCCTCTGTTGAGATATATCCTAAATACTCAGCTGCTACGATTCCTGACATACGTCCCTCGATCATAGCTGATGATGCTTCCTCAATTCCTGATACATCACCTGCTGAATAGATTCCAGGGATAGATGTCTCGCCGTACTCTCCGACGATAGGTACCTGGCCACCACGCTTTGGATTATCCTCCATCTTGCAGCCTGCCATCTTAAGGAGCTGTGACATAGGTGAAAGTCCAACGGCTACACAAACTGTATCTACATCGAAGTGCTTGTCTGTTCCCTCGATGAACTGGAAATGATCATCGACCTGTCCGATTGTAACACCTGTTACATGGTCATCTCCCTCGACCTTCTTTATAGTATGTGAAAGATAGAACGGAACTCCGGTACGGGCTACCTTTGCTGCATGAACTCCGTAACCACCGATCTTCGGTGCCGCATCTACAAGTGCTACGACATCACATCCGCACTGGATAAGCTGGAATGATACCACGAGTCCTACGTTTCCTGAGCCAAGCATCAGGATCTTATCGCCTGGTTTTACTCCGTAGAGGTTCATAAGTGTCTGAGCAGCTCCTGCTCCCATAACTCCTGGAAGGTTCCAGCCATCGAAGAGAACCATGTTCTCTGCGGCTCCTGTAGCTATGATGACTGCATCACCCTTGAAGTGATGTACCTCATCTCCCATTCTTACTACTACTTCTCTATCCTGATAGAGGCCGATTACTGTAGAATTAAGCTCTACCTTTACTCCGGCTTCATCCGCTTCTTTAAGAAGCTGCTCACCTATATGGAATCCTCTTATTTTTGCCTTATGCTCTTTTGAACCAAAGAATTTATGTATCTGCTTGAAAAGCTGTCCACCCGGGCGGGCGTTCTCATCGAATACAACAACCTTCATTCCACTCTTGGCTGCTTCGATAGCGGCTGACAATCCTGAAGGACCGGCGCCTACAATTATTAAATCAAATCTTTCTATTTTCATTACTTACTTTTCCTCCGGTCTTACTGCTGATCAAATGGCTTATCACTAACACCATACTGGGTTCTTACATCCATGCCCTCTACGAGTGGCTCCATGCATGTTCTGACGTTTGGCTCGCCGTTTACTACCATTACACAGTCAGTACATCTGCCGATTGCACAGAAGATTCCTCTCGGCTTGTGCTGCTTCATTGTATATCTGTGAACCATTACGCCATTAGCCTTTAAGGCTGCTGCTATAGGTTCACCCTCATAACCTTTCATCTCTTTGCCGTCATAGCTGAAAGTAACGATTTTCTTTCCCTCATTCTGGGTACCAAGAATTGGATGCTGTGCTATCCTTCCTGCCATCGTAATGTCTCCTTTCCATACAATTGCTTTCCTTTGTTCAGTTGTGCAGCTTTTTGGACAAAAAAAGACGCCCTCTGCCTTTAAGCAAATCGACGTCATTGTCATTTCTCAGCTGCTCTTTTGATAGTTAGAATGCTAAATCTTTATGGGAGTATTTTATTGTAATTTTCGGAACAAACCATTTCGTACAATACAAAGAACAATAAGCATTCCGCAAAAATTTATCTCCTATTTTTTCAGCCAGTTTTTCTTGACAGTGGCTGGGCTGACCGATAGAATGGGGGCTGGCCCTTACCGATGGCTGTTTGCCCCTCCGGCTCTGAATCTGAGAACAACAAGGCAATTTTACGGACAGCTGACATACATAATTAAGACTTGTTGGAATCTGTCCGTATGAATTCCTGTCTGTTGACATACAGAAATGAGATTTGTTGGAATCTGTCCGTATAAATCCCTGACAGCTGACATACAGAAATGAGATTTGTTGGAATCTGTCCGTATGAATTCCTGTCTGTTGACATACAGAATTATGATTTGCTGGGATCTGTCCGTAAGAATTCCAGTCAACTGACATACATAATTATGATTTGCTGGCATCTGTCCGTATGAATTCCAGTCTGCCGACATACTAATTTTATACTTGTTGGAATCTGTCCGTAAGAATTCCTGTCGACTGACATACAGAAATGAGATTTGTTGGAATCTGTCCGTATAAATCCCTGACAGCTGACATGCAGAAATGAGATTTGTTGGAATCTGTCCGTATGAATTCCTGTCGGCTGGCATACATAATTAAGATTTGCTGGAATCTGTCCGTAAGAATTCCAGTCAACTGACATACAGAATTATGATTTGCTGGCATCTGTCCGTATGAATTCCAGATATTTGATATTTCCCGTACCATTTCACGGTTACCGGCACTTGGTACGGAAATCGCAGGCTGTTCTTAGATTTTGAGCCCGAGGGGCATGCAATCAGCCACCCGCAGGGCTTGGCCTTGACATGGTTCTCAGGCAATGCCACACTACAAAGCCCCGACGGCAAGAAACACTGGCTGTTCTTTAGTTCATCGCCGTCGGGGTAACACTTTTAAAGCATTGCCTGAGGTTCATGTAAAGGCTGGCATCCGGCACGGCGCACTTAAGAATAAACTAAGCTAGTCATTAAGCTGTGAGAAGTTTATAATAGATTTGCATAGAATTTGAATACTAAGGAGATGAATTTTCTTGTTCTTTAAATATCAAACAGATATCCCCGATGGAAGTGGCTATGAAATCTTTTCACCAACTCACTTTGCCTGCCTGGCAGCTGTTGGCATCATAATGGCTGTCATCGCAATTATTTTCATTAAATCAGGAAAGCAAAAAAGAAACAACATTTTAAAAGCCATCCCAATATTTCTTCTCTGCATGGAAGCTTCCAAGTGGATCGTGCTCTTTTCTATCCACCAGGCAAATATCGGCATGCTGCCTCTGCACCTCTGCGGACTTGCAGTCTATGACTTTTTGCTGACATCATTTCTCCCATCCGAAAAAGCCAGATCATTCTTCGGAGAAATAGCCGTAATCCTATTAGGACCTGGCTCAGTATTTGCCCTGCTGCTACCTGACTGGACCTTCTACCCGGTTTGGAATTTCTTCAATATCTACGGCTACATCTGGCATGAGCTGCTGCTTCTCTACCCTATTCTTCTTCTGATAGACCACAGGGTAAAACCGCGGCTGAAGCACCTGTGGTATGAAGCAGTATTTCTTGCTGTCATCATACCGCCGATTTATATTTTTGACAAAATAAACGACTGCAACTACATGTTCATAAACTGGCCGGAACCAGGCACGCCGCTTTCATTTTTCGCAGCAAAGGTTGGCACCCCAGGCTATCTGCTCCCATACGCTGCGATGGCTTTTATCGTGATGGCGCTTATCTACATACCATTTGAGATATCCGCACACATACAAAAAAGTGCCAGGAAGTCTATCTCCTGACACTATCATACATCATTTATTCAGTTCATCCTTCAGCCACTTCGCGTAGCCCTTCTGGCCCGATGGCTTCAGGTGGATGCCATCATGATAGAACCACTCCGGATGATTCTTTGCAGCTGCCGGCCAGTCTAAAATCTTAAGATTGGTATTCGACTGCGCAAGTGACTTTATCGTATCGGTAACATCATTTACATAGGTGACGCTGTTTCCATAAGGAAGCACCCAGTAGATTTGATGATCAGAGCCTACCGCATCGAGAACGCTCTGACCTACATCCTTTGAAAAAGGACCGTTCAGACCAAGAGCAATAATAACAGTCTCCTTAAGCTGGCCCTTCTTTTTCAAGCCATTAATTATGTCCGGAGCCTGCCTTACCTGACGTGACTCCTTCGCATCGACGACACTGTCAGGATAGAGCTTCAGGATCTCAGGAGAAGCGCCAAGCATAACAGAATCACCGATAGCGGTGAAGCTTTCTATTTTTTCCTTCTTTTCAGAATCAGTCTCCCCTGAAGACTTCGTTACAACAGCTGTCTTGCCAGAAGAATTGGTAGAAACAGCGTTACCCGAAGCAGACTCATGAGCTCTTTTATCAAGCATCGCAGCATTTCTCTTGAGCTCATTCTTTAGGTTCGTCTCATCAGGGCTTTCAGATTTCTTTGGCGCAAGTACCAGGGAAATGACACCACCTATTGCAAAAATAACCGCAAGCGCAATACAGATATTTTTAACTGTAAAAAGCTTTGTTTTTTGATTCGAATCACGTCTGTTCAATTTACAGACCTCCTAACAGATGAAACAGGTTTATCCTTCTTAAAAAGGCTGGTGGTTACCTGGTGCAGCCAGAACGTGCCTGCTATGATAAGTACAACAGAGAGCACGACCACAGGAACACGGGAAGATGTTCTTACAGTACGCGTAACAATGCTTATAACCGGGAACATCACCAGGTAAGCCTCATAGCTGTACGCGCCTAATTTTTGAAGAAATTCAAGCTTAGGCAGACGTATAACCTGAATGTCAGTATCAGCGCAGAGGTAGATGACGCAGACTGAAAGAAGCACAGTAAGCGGCATAAAGAGACGGTAAGTCAGAATGCTCTGTCCCTCAGCAAAGAAATAAAATACAAGCATCACCGGAAGCGCTAACCCTAAAGCAATTTCTGCAATCATCCTTGTGAAAGCGGGAGCCTGTTTCACGCTTCGGTTTCCGGTTCTTATTTTTCGCTCAATGATAAAACCAAGTGCGCTGCCCACAAGCAGTGCATAGGCTCTCGTATCTGTGCCATAGTAAACTCTTGTCGGATCCTGGCCCGGGCGTAAGAGAATTATGCTTTCCACAAATGACACACCGGCAAGAATCAGAAGAAAATACTCTGATTTGAAATGTGCCTTCACCTCAAGCAGGAGACAGATCATAAGAAGCAGCGGCCACACCAGATAATACTGGAGCTCAACTGCAATGCACCACAGATGAGTGAATGGCGATACAGATGAAATCCTGGCAAAATAAGACGCGTTTCTGCTTATCTGCCACCAGTTGTTATATCCCAGAAAAATGGACATAACCTCCCTGCGCATACCGTACATCGCATTCGGCGTAAAGATCCATGCGAAAAAGCACGCCGTCAGTACGAGAAGAATCAGAGCAGGATAAATGCGCAGAACACGTTTTTTATAAAAATTAAGGACGGTAAAGCCCTTGCCATGTATATCATTTAAGCTAGTATATGTCAGAAGAAATCCGGACAGCACGAAAAACAGATTTACTCCGAGAAATCCTCCTGGCAGGAAAGAGGGCAGCAAATGATAGATTATGATACCAATGATTGCAATGGCACGAAGTCCGTCAAGCCCTTGAATACGTTTCATAAGAAAAAATTCCTCCTTGCTGCTTTTTACGCAGACAACTAGACATTATAGCATAAATCTGTCAAAAATCCAGTAAAATCAAAGAATATGCGCATAAATGATGGTTAAATTTTTGAAAACTCTAAAGAAAATTCTTAAAAAAATATCTCCCCACACAAAAACATCAGTGCCTGAAATGAGGAAACGGAGCCCTTCTTTGCCGGCTTCTCCATGATCACGTGAATCGCATCCTTAAACAGCCTCACCTGCACTCCCTTTGTCGCAATCTCTTGTAAAAATCCACGTTTCAGCTATAATAAACGAATGGAGAAAAATAAAAAGTATACTATAATTAAACAGATTTTTGTAATCGTTGCGGCCTCACTGCTGCTTGCGATAAATATCAACACCTTCGTGTCCACTGGTGGTCTTGTGCCCGGAGGGGCAACAGGTCTGGCACTCCTGATACAACGGTCACTGGCAAAATTCGCTGGTATCAGTGTCCCATACACTCCTCTAAACCTTGTGATAAATGCCATCCCTATCTATATAGGCTTTCGTTTCATCGGCAAAAAATTCACCGGCACCTCTCTCTGCGTTATCGCACTCTCCTCAGTGCTGACCGATATGCTGCCGAAATACGTGATCACCTACGATACTCTTCTGATAAGCATCTTCGGTGGCATCATTAACGGCTTTGCGATCGCACTCTGCCTGAGAAACGATACCACGACAGGTGGCACTGACTTTATCTCGATTTTCATATCACAGAAAACAGGACAGGACTCCTTCAATGTGATCCTTGGTATAAACGTCGTTATTCTCCTGATTGCCGGCCTTCTCTTCGGCTGGGACAAGGCGCTCTACTCCATTATTTTCCAATTTGCCACAACTCAGGTCGAGCACATCATGTACCAGAATTACCAGCAGGTAACCCTCCTGATAATCACAAAAGTGCCCGATGATGTCTGTGAGATGATCTACGCGCAGACCGACCACGGCGGCACTATAATAGACGGTATCGGTTCCCACGAGAAAAACGAGAGAAAGATCGTCTACTCTGTAATCGGCGCTGCCGAGGAGGCTCGTGTCATTAAAAAAATAAAAGAGATCGACCCAGCTGCCTTCTGCAATGTAATCCGCACTGAAAAAATCGCAGGAAAGTTCTTCCTGCAGCCACACAGCTGAAATCAAATGTTGCCGCTTACAAAGCTTATAGCACCGTCAGCTGTGACTGATTAAATGATATCTCCTGAAAGCAGTGACAATAGCTCATTCAGATGGCAGAGGTGTCTGGTGCATCACAATATATAAACAACAGAAAGTAATCGAGGATAAATATGGCATGTATATACTTTGTCCGTCATGGACAGACATTTTGGAACGTTGATAACAAGGTCTGCGGCAGGACCGACATCGATCTGACTCCGGCCGGATACGAGCAGGCTGAAAAGACCGGAAAGCTTATAAAGGAAAAAATTGAGAATGGGGAAGTAAAGTTTGATGAAATACTGGCTTCACCGCTTCTTCGTGCAAAACACACTGCTGAAACTATTGCAAAAATAACCGGAATCCCTATGCGCATTGAGCCACGGCTTATAGAGCAGAGCTTCGGCAGATATGAGGGGACTGCAAGGGATGGAGAAGAATTTCAGCTGAGTAAGCAGAATTTCGCTGATTCTTACAGTGGAGGTGAATCCATGCTTCGTCTCGGGCAGAGGATTTTTAACCTCTTAGACGAGCTGAAAGAGAAGGAAGAATCTACCGGAAAGACCTACCTGCTCGTCGCGCACAACGGAATAGCCAGGATGGTTCAAGCATATTTTCACGATATGACAAACGAGGAATTTTCCAAATCCGGAATCAAAAACTGCGAGCTGGTGAGGTTCGACTATAAATGAACGACAGAGCTGAAAAGAAAAATAACCCGCTCTCCGCACTTCTATTACTGATTGCTGCCGCACTATGGGGCTTTACTTTTGCGTTCCAGGATATGGGTGCAGACCATATAGATGCCAGCTCTTTTGTCGCACTGAGAAGCTGGATAGCGTGTATTTTTCTAATCTTTGTGATAAAAATAGCCGACAGGCAGAAAATCGCAAAAGGACTTCCGACGGGCCGGCCAGAAAATCGGGCTATGAAAAAGTATTACCTGCTGGGTGGGCTTATCTGCGGAACAGCGTTGTTTTTTGCCGCGTTTATTCAGCAGGTCGGGATCGCATATACCTCAACGGCCAAGGCAAGCTTCATCACGGCACTCTATGTAATTTTCGTGCCGGTCACCTGCGTATTCAGGAGACAGTTCCCAAAGGCACATGTATGGGTTGCAGTCGGACTGGGAGTCGTAGGGTTATATCTGCTCTCCTTTGCGAACGGACCAGAGAGCATCAACCCGGGTGATCTGATCATGCTGATTAGTGCTCTTATGTGGGCAGTTCAGATTCTCTGCGTCGATTATTTCGGATATTCGATAGATGGCATAAGACTTTCATTTTATCAGACACTGACTCAGGGAATAATCTCCACGATTGTTATGCTGTTTGAAGGACTGCCAGCCATGGATAATGTGGTGGCAGCTCTTCCAGCAATACTATTTGCGGGTATTTTTTCAAGTGGGATAGCTTTTACGCTCCAAATTATAGCGCAGGGCGGACTCGATCCGACAGCAGCTTCCCTCATCATGTGCCTCGAGAGCGTTTTCGGAGCCATCGGCGGCTTTTTCTTCCAAGGTCAGACCCTCACCAGCCGCGAGCTCGCAGGCTGCGCGATAATGTTCGCAGGAATCGTGATCTCCCAGCTGCCAAACAGGAGCAGAACTGCCTAAAGGCTGCTTATTTACCAATATTTTCCACTATCAAACAACATTTAACTTGCTGAGCTCAATCATTTTTGTATTGGGTGAAGGCAAGAATCCTGTATTTTCAACGTTTTCAGGCCATAATTTAACTTGCTTCAAATTTTTCCGACGATTGGCGGAATATTTTTTAGATGATTAGCAAAAAAAGCACCTCTGACTCAAGTAAATCAGAGGTGCTTTTCTATTTTGTCAGGAAAATGATATCCATGACACTGTTTTTTTATCAGAGCTTGTTATACTCCTCATCACTCACTGGCTCGCACAATTCTGTGCTGGCGTTTATTTTTTCAAGAATGAGCCTCTTCCACATCTGTTACCAGGCAGTTGTTTTTGCCATTCTCTTTTACCTGATACAGGTTCTTGTCGGCAGCCTTCAATGCGTTTTCAGCCGGATAGCCCGCGCCTGCCACTACTGCTCCAAGGCTGATTGAAAGCTTTATCGTGTGGCCACGGAATTCGAAATCACGGTACATCTTTTTAATCAGGCCCTGCATGAATTCTGCAGGATCGTCGATTTTATCATCATGTGCCCAGATCAGGAATTCATCTCCGCCGAATCTCGCCAGATTCCCCTTATTTCCCAGATAATCTATCGCTATTTCAGCCGTGGACTTAAGTGCATTGTCTCCTCCCTGGTGACCAAGGCTGTCATTTACGGACTTGAAATTATCGATATCGAAAATTGCAAATATATACGACTTCTTCTCCATTAGCCCAATCGATTTCTCATAGCCGTTTCGGTTGTACAGGCCTGTCAGAGGATCTGTCTCGGACATTTTTTCATAGAGATTCGCAAACTTATTCTTCTGACGAAGGATATAAAGAATAACCGTTACGATTATTGCAAATACGATAAGCATAAATATCACACTCTGAATCGGATAAACCCGGATAAAGGTAAGCAGATTTACATTCTCCGTGTGAGAATTCATAGCGTTCGTCAGATAGATGTTGCTCTGCGCTGCTGGCAGCAGGTAAAGACATTTATTGCAGATAGAAATCAGTCTGGCATCAGTGTTATTGCTGTACCCAAGCGAAATAGTCGCGTTAATGGATGACGGCAGTATCTCCAGATTGGTCAGATGATTACGGCTGATATAGTCAGACGCAGTATAAAAATTGGTAATAGCATAATCCGCCTTCATCTGGTTGACATACTGCAGTGATAGCGGTATATTTTTCGCATTCTTGTATTTCTCAATGCCCTGATACAGATTACTCTCCGAATCCTTTACAATCGCCACTTTCAAATCTGTGAGGTCAGAGGCAGAGGTCTGTTGATTTTTCACAATAACTATAGAGCTTGTGATATAGCTTTTTGATGTACGGATAGCGTCATTTGCATTAGAAGTAGAATCGATAGCCGCTATCATGTCAATGGCACCGCTTTTTAAATCATCCTCCATCTCTTTAAATGATCTATAAGCCTTGTATTCGTATTTGAGCCCGGTCTCCTCCGATATCCATTTCAGGATTTCACGCGACATACCACCAATGCTGCCATTCTGTTTATATGAAAATGGCGCAAAATCAGTGATATAACCCACATGAATGGTCCCGACCTGTTTTAGATATTTCTTCTCGTCAGCTGACAGTTCCAGCTCCTGCTTGTTATCCTGATTGCTGTTTAGGACACTAAGGATTTCATTTGATGTGCCAGTGGCACTCATGCTGTCAGATCGCAATTCTTCCCAGGACTTGTCCCACTCCTTTAGAATATCATCAATAGTCTTTCCGGTCTTTTTTCTGGCCTCGTCTATGACCTCCTTCTGCATCTGACCGCTTGACATATTAAGATTCCCAGCGAGTGTATCAAACCATCCCGCGTATTCCTGAGAAGCCGGAACTGGAGTCATTGGATAGGTATTTTCGATATTGCTCAGGTCAGATGGATAATTATCAGTTTTTACAATAGAAAGCGAGTCGTTGTCTGCTGCAAAGCCTGAATCATTGATCATGTAATCGATATATGACTTTGCCAGCTTTTTATGGCTGGTTTTAGCGCTGATTGCATATGCCCTGTCGGTTGTGACAGTTACATACTTGCGGCCATCTACCTCATTTGGAAAAGTAAAAAATCCGATGTCATCACTATTGCTGCCTGCTGTCTTGAACTGAGGCATAGCCCATGAACCGATTGCCATGCAGGCTATCTGGCCATTGTTTATCATGCCCTTCGACTGATCCCAGGTGATTTCTGAATCAGATGACTCACACAAATCCTGAGCGACTATTTCATAGAGCAGATTGTAAACTGTTTTATGTCCAGAGGTGTTCTCAAAAGGATTCTTTATAGTAGGGAAAACATTGTATTTATAAGACGCATCTCCTGTCATCTCTATATACGGAAATGCCTCCCATTCCGCCAATGCCCAGCCCTCCTTATCGTTAGTATAGAAAGGGATTGCCTTTGTCAGGGATTTGATCTGTTTGAGATCCTCGAGCATTTCTTCTGTGTTTTCCGGTAACTGCGTTATGCCGGCCTCATCAAATATACGCTTGTTATACACAAAGCCTGAGAAATACGCAAAAGATGGCATTCCATAAACCTGAGAATTAACCTGCCATGCCTGATCCATATAGTTATATTTGGTGGACAGAGATGTGACATCTCCCAGTGGCAGAAAATACTTCGTCACT
Source organism: uncultured Lachnospiraceae bacterium (assembly GCA_900316165.1). GTDB lineage: Bacteria > Bacillota > Clostridia > Lachnospirales > Lachnospiraceae > Weimeria. The sequence goes on from ONBW01000032.1 coordinate 19,572, forward strand.
TGATCTGAATTAAGACCTGACGGCAGCATAAGTACATCTCCGACATCATCACCATCTGCCAGCTTCTTATTGATATCATTATCGTAATCCTGATAATACACATAGTTTATCTGGACGTTAGGATGGCGTTTCTCAAATCCAGTCTTGTATTTCAGCATATCCTGTTCACTTCGAGGCGTAGCTATTGTAAGCACGGTTTTATCATTCTTTGACGCATACGCATCGGTCTGTACTCCAAAAACAGGAATTAGAAATGCAGAAATCATCAGAATTGCTGTGATACGATGTAGTAACGATTTCATGTAAAAATCACCTCAAGATTTTTTATAAAAAAACTCCGATTCTTATTTGAATACCAGAAAATGATATCACAAAAAAAGGATTGAAGCCACATTTTAATAAAGTCTTATGAATATGTAAAACAGATACAGAATCACGAGGAACGCCGCATTAAGCAGCGAAAAATAAACGAGATACCGTCCATTTTTCGCATTTTTGCGCTGCGCATAGAAACGATAGGTGATAAGGCTTGCCATAGAGGCAATCAATGTTCCGAGGCCACCGAGGTTCGTACCGATCACAAGTCCTTTACCGTTTTCAGTAAAATCTGAAAGCAGAATAGCCGCCGGAACATTGCTGGTGACCTGGCTTGTCAGGATGGAAACTAAAACCTCTCTGCCACGAATGACGGAAGAAAGAAAACTATCTACCTGAGTTATGGCGCCGATGTTCCCGATAAAAATAAAGAAAAACACAAAGGTAAGAAGCAGCGAATAATCGACATTCAAAAATCTCCGTCTATCACAGATGAGCACAGCGACTATCACCAAAATCAAAACCAGACGATAGTCTAATATTCTTGATACTGATAAGATACTCAGGAAAAATAAACCGACATAAACTATCAGGCGTCCGCGATTTTCTGAAAGGCTGATTTCGGCGGCAAAGTCAGATTTGGAAGAAGCGTTTATTTTTCCAAGAGGGTAACATAATGTTCCTGCAATCACGAGGACCATAGAGATGAAAGAATACGGAAACATCAGCTTGATGAATTCTCCCATTGAAAAATTATACGCTGTATATAGATAGAGATTCTGCGGATTCCCAAATGGTGTCAGCATACTCCCGAGGTTTGCGCTGATTGTCTCCATCACAAGGACGTGGATCAGCATCCTCTCGGAATTGCCGCTGGATTTTTCTGATTCCATCAGTGTCAGAGTGAACGGGACAAGCGTGATCAGTGCCACATCGTTTGTAAGAAACATGCTTAGAAAAAAGCAGAGCAGCACCATTACGAGCATCAGCCATCTGACTGAGCGCACTTTGCTCAGCAGAAAATGACAGAGTATCTCAAAAATTCCAATCGCGCGAAGTCCTGCCACCACTGTCATCAGGCAGAAAAGGATGGCAAGAGTTTTGTAATTTATATATGAAAAATAAGCAGCAGACGGCGGCGTGAAAAAGCACGAGATCAGTGCCAGAACGCCGGAAATCACAAGAACACTTTCACTTTTTACGAAGGCGGTTATTTTTTGAATAGGCATAAAAAGAGCTCCGATTCTTTTTGTAATACCAAAAGATGATATCACAAATAAAGAATCGAAGCCACTATTACCAGTGCATCAGTTTCCGTACCATATGCCGGTATCTGGCAAATGGTACGGAATGCATATCAAAATAAGATGTCGATTTAATATTCCAAATACAGGACTCAAACATTGTCCACGAATGAAAATATAATGGTTATCATTACAGCCAAAATCGATAGGAATTAAAACTTCACCTGGTAATCAGATCCAAGAATCTGCTGAATCATTGTTGTCAAATACTTTTGTGCATTTGTTTTAGCATTGTCCAGTAAACCATTATCTGTAGCGGTCTGCTCAGCATCCTTCTTCAGATTATCCAGTGCCTGATTCTGATCATCCTGTGAGATAGTGTTAAAAATGCTCTGATAATCCGAATAGCATTTAAATGAATCGGTGTCCACTTCATTAGACAGCACCTTCGCATCTGGCAGCTTAACCGTAACGATTTTCTGCTTGTCATTTACATCATAGTCAATTGCAGAAAAGTCATAACCCGCTTTTATTTTTACAGTGTAACTGTAAACTATTTCCGAACCCACTAAAGGAAGATCAATCCCGTACTTTTCTTTCAACGAATCCTTGGTGATTGTTTCCACCTGAACTACATCACATTCCTGAGTCGCCAGCTCACCGATATTTCTTAATTGCATAAGCTGCGTCTGACTTGAAGTCTTAGTGCTGGTTTTAAAATACGCTACAGCTCCAAAAATACCTAAAATGATAATCACAATTACCACAAAGATGATGTAATTTTTAATCTTCTTCATAAATAAAATTCCTTACTATTCTTATTTACGGCATCCATCCACACTCGTGCAATACACTTACGCGCACAATCAACCTACATGGTGCCTTCCTGCGCACAGTCCGATGATCACTATAACAGCAATTACAACTCCGACAATCCCTAACAGGTAGGCAGCAATCGCAATTACACCTATCGCCATAAAGAGCCCAAACAAAAACGGAACCAGATGAAAAGCAGCTGACAGCAGCCATCCGAATACCTTAACGATGCCTACCAGAAAGGCAATAATCAATAGAATACAAAATAGTGTTATCATTATTATACATGTGCCTTTCTTCGAAAGGCATCAAAGTGGTTATGAAACACAGCTTCTGGCCTTTCGATTTTTCTAATTTCCTGTTATTCTTATA
>ONBW01000054.1 GCA_900316165.1 uncultured Lachnospiraceae bacterium
GATCTTCTCTACTGCCTCATTTACCTGCTTTCGTCCTTCATCAGCTGCGAGTGTTGTCTCATTTATCTGCTCGGATGAAGCTGAAAGCCTGTCTGAGAAACCGCTCATATCATTAGAGAATATATTAGTCTGATCTCCGGCGCTGTTAACTACATCGCCCTGGTTGGAACATGATGCCGCTACATTCGTAATAGACTGCGCTACTGAATCAGAAGCTTCAGCTGACTGCTGTGCCGATGCGGTCAGCTGCTGCGCTGATGTAGCCAGATACTTTGTAAGTTCGTGGATCTTCTGCATAAGTCCGCGTAATTCACTGATCAGGCTGCCCATAGACTGCGCCATGACTCCGAGTTCATCATCACGCGACTCTATCTTCTTCTGTACCTCTGCTGCTTTTTCTTCATGCGCTCCGATTTCAGAGAGATCTCCCTTTGCTATCTTTCTGAGGTTGCCTGTTACTGTATTTATCGCCTCAGTGATTTTCTTTACCGGGAACGAGATGATAATTATAAGTATAAGGGCAAGCAGTACTCCTGCAACCGACATTCCGACGATAGCTGATTTAATCCCAGCGTAAGTGTCTTTGCTATACGCAGCTGCCATTTCATCGATATCGTCTACCCATACTCCGGTTCCGATAACCCAGTCATATGGCTCGTATTCGACTGAATAAGCTATCTTCGGCTTTGACTTGGTCTCATTCGGCTTTGGAAAACTGAAGTCCGTATAACCGCCGCCATTCTGCATTCCGTTTTTGATGATCTCTCTGATGTAGTAAACACCATTCGGATCCTGGGCGTCGTATCTGTTCTTGCCCTCTGTGTCACGTCCTAACAGAACGACATTCACTCCCTCTGTGGTATCGATCCAGTAATATCCGTTTCCATTATCATACTTCATCTCACGGATAGCATCGGCTGCCGCCTTCATGGCCTGTTTTTCGGTCATGGTGCCGTCTTCCTGCAGTTTGTGATACTGTTCGATCACCGATACACCGAGTTCCACTTCGTGTTTCAGCTCTGACTTCTTCTCGCTTGTGAGCTTCTCTTTGTACTCGCTCACCTGATTCCTGCCCAGCCGGTACATGGTGTATCCTGATATAATGATAAGTACCAGACACGGTACAAGCACTGCGATAAATACACACAGAGTTATCCTGACTCTCAGCGAGCCTGTTTTCTTCTGACTTGCTTCTTTCATAATTAGAACCCTCATTCTTTCTGAAAAAATTGTTTACTTTTTCATTGTACCATTCTTTGTATAAAAAGCAAGGCACGACCCGAAGGCCGTGCCTGTTATTTACTCGTCAAAAATATCGTCATTTGAACTTACTTCGGGTTTGGAACCGCTTGCGTCATCCGTTGGATTCTTTTCAGAATTTTCCTGATTTTCATCAGATTTATTATTTGATGCCTCTGCCTTTGATGACTCATATGAATCCATCTCACGCTGTAGTCTCTCGGCCACCTCGTGGTTCTCGTCGACCTTCTTGTCTCCGGTCTCCTTTTCAGAATCTGCTTCGATCCCAGTGATCTGGCGGAACATATCCATGAATTCCTTACCGGTGATAGTCTCTTTCTTATACAGATACTCAGAAATCTGGTCAAGAGCGTCTCTGTGCTCAGTCAGAAGATTCTTAGCCTTCTCGTAAGCAGAATTGATGATAGCGAGAACCTCAGCATCGACCTCACTGGCAGTCTGCTGACCACAGGTCATCTGAGCACCGCCATCGAGATACTGGCTCTCAACAGTGGCAAGCCCCATCATACCGAACTTTTCACTCATACCGAAGCGGGTGACCATATTCCTGGCGATATTTGTGGCCTTTTCGATATCATTGGCCGCTCCGCTCGTAATAGAGTGGAATACAATCTCCTCAGCAGCACGACCACCCATGAAGGTAGCGATATCCTCTTCAAGCTCTTCCTTAGACTGAAGGAATTTCTCCTCCTCAGGAGTCTGAAGAGTATAACCGAGAGCGCCCATAGTACGCGGTACGATAGTAATCTTCTGTACCGGATCGGTATTTTTCTGAAGAGCAGAAACAAGAGCATGGCCGACCTCGTGATAGGAGACGATATGTCTTTCCTTGTCGCTCATCGGACGGTCCTTCTTTTCCTTACCGCCGACAGCCACACGCTCGAATGCCTCGAACAGGTCAGGCTGTGACACATACTGTCTGCCGTTCTCTACGGCGAGAATTGCCGCTTCGTTAATGATATTCGCGAGATCAGAACCTACAAGTCCGGCAGAAGCCAGGGCAATAGCCTCAAGGTCGCAAGTCGAATCCATTTTGACATCCTTGGCGTGAACACGGAGAGTCTCAAGACGTCCCTTCATATCAGGTCTGTCGACAATGATACGTCTGTCGAAACGGCCCGGACGAAGAAGTGCCTTATCGAGAACCTCAGGTCTGTTAGTTGCTGCAAGGATCAGAAGTCCCTTGGAAGTGTCGAAACCATCCATCTCAGCGAGCAGCTGGTTTAATGTCTGCTCACGCTCGTCATTTCCGCCGCCGAACTTCGAGTCACGTGACTTACCGATAGCATCGATCTCATCAATGAAGATGATACATGGAGCCTGTCTCTTTGCCTCGTTGAACAGGTCTCTTACACGGCTCGCACCGACACCGACGAACATCTCAACGAAGTCAGAACCTGCAAGTGAGAAGAATGGAACACCAGCCTCACCCGCAACAGCCTTTGCGAGAAGGGTTTTACCAGTTCCCGGAGGGCCTACAAGAAGCGCGCCCTTCGGCAGCTTCGCACCGATCTGGGTGTATTTGCTTGGGTTCTTTAAAAAATCAACGACCTCCTGCAGAGATTCCTTCGCCTCGTCCTGTCCTGCTACATCGTCAAAGGTAACTCCGGTCTGCTTCTGCACATAGACTTTTGCGTTACTCTTTCCAACGCCGCCAAGCATACCGCCCGAGCTGCCCATCCGTCTCAAAACAACAGCAAAAATGATCCAGATGATCACAAGCGGTACGATAAACGAAAGGATATTGTAAATGATGGCCGAAGTCGAAGAAGAATCCTGAACCTTTATCGTGACATCATTTTGTTTTAAAAGTGGAAGCAGGTCATCATCAGCAATATATCCTGTAGTATAGTTCACATCCTGCTTCTGACCAGTAGTCTGTCTATAAAGCTCCTGCTCATTCTTATCGTCCTGATCAGCATAGAAGTTCGAGCTTTCACGCACCTTAAAATTAATCTTCGATCCGTCGAAGGTAACAGACTTCAGCTCATTCTTTTCAGCAAGCTTATAGAACTTGTCGTAGCTTACTGTCCTGTTCGCGCTGCTGTCAAGACGATTGTACAGCATCGTTACTATAAAAAGGGCCACTAACGAAAATAGAACAAACGCGAGAATCGGATTAAATTTAGGGTTCTGGTTATTGTTCGGCCCCTGCCCGTTTCCATTAGGGCCGTTGTTGTTATTGTTTTGATTATTGTAAAAATTATTATCGTCCAAAAATGTCACCTGCTTTCTGTGCATTTTATTTTATCATTTCTGTCAATAGTATAATTAGCCTTTTACAATTATAAGGAATAAAAACTTTAAAAGCAAGGCGGCAGTGTTAGTTTCATAAAAGTTTCACACTATATAAAGCCTTCGTTTATTTTTACAAAAAAACGGCTCTGGCATAAGCCAGAGCCATCATAGAAGTGGAAATGATTATTATCTAATACTTCCCGCAGAATAATCAAGGGTAGGCCTGTGATCTGTGAAGCCCGGCGGGGTTTTGGGCACGGGAAGTAATAGTTTTTAACCTTTGACGCTTCCTGCTGTAACACCACCAACGATGTAGCGCGAAAGCAACAGGTAAACGATGATTACAGGGAAGATGGAGAACGCTATCATAGCGTAAACCTGTCCCATATCAAACTTCAGATAATCAGCTGCACGGAGCTGAGCGATTAGGATAGGAAGTGTCTTCATCTCGTCCTTGTGCAGTATGAGTGATGGAATGAAGTAGTTATTCCATGATCCTACGAAAGCGAAGATTGCCTGAACGGCGATTGCCGGTTTCATAAGTGGAATTACTATCGTGTTGAAGATTCTTATCTCTCCTGCTCCATCGATTCTTGCTGCTTCGAGCAGCTCGTGAGGAAGGTTTGAATCCATGTACTGCTTCATGTAGAAGAATACCACTGCTGATGCAATAGACGGTACAATAAGTGGAATGAATGAATTCTCTAATCCCCATGAATAGCATAGCTGCTGGAAACCAAGTGCAGATACCTGAGTTGGGATCATCATTATAGCGAGTATAAATACGAAGATAGCCTTACGTCCCTTAAATCTGAATGCGTGGATTGCATATGCAGTCATCGTCGAGAAATAAGTGGTAAGTAATGCCGTCAAACCTGCAACAATGAGAGAGTTGATCATACCTCTTACAACTGGAAGTGATCCATGGAAGATATTGTTCAGGTTTACGAAAAGCCTGTCGCTTGGGTAAGCCCTGAATCCACGGCTCAAATCACCATTGCTTCGTGTCGCATTTATAAACAGTATATAGAACCAGATCAGGCAGAGTATTGTAAGAAGAATAAGAACAACATATGCTATTATTCTTCTGACTGTTACTGAGGCTGTAGATTTTTTAGGAGCGCCTAAATCATCAAAGTCCAGTTTTGAATCTGAATTATCCATATCTAGTTGCTCCTTTCTATTCGTCTACTTCATTCGAGGCCGTAGCCTTGAAAACTATCAGGCTCAGGATACCTGTGATGATCAGGAGCAGTACTGAAAGAGCTCCGGCCATACCATAGTTCCTGCTGTACAGATGCTTATTCAGCCACATGATAAGTGTCATCGACGATCTGACCGGATCACCAGTTCCATTTGTGAGGATCTGCGGTACATCGAACATCTGAAGACCACCAATAAGTGATGTTATAAGCACGTAAATAAATATAGGTTTCAAAAGTGGAAGAGTTATCTTCCAGAAAATCTGATTAGCAGTAGCGCCATCGACCTCAGCTGCCTCGAAGAGGCTTGTGTCGATTCCCATCATTCCTGCCATCAGAAGGATTGTCGTGTTTCCGAACCACATAAGGAAGTTCATCAGGGCTACAAGGCCTCTGACTGATCCCGCATGTGACATAAACTGATAAGGCTTTGAAATAATTCCAATGCTCTGAAGAATCGAGTTAATAGGGCCTGTATCAGCAAAGAGTGTGAAGAACAGCATTGCAAATGCTGCTGCCATAATAAGGTTTGGCAGATAAATAACTGTCTTGAAAAATCTCTGACCTTTAAGTCTAAGAGATGGATCTGTAAACCAGGCTGCAAGTAAAAGTGATACTATTATCTGTGGTACAAAACCCAGCACCCACATGATCATTGTGTTCCCCGTATACTGCAGGAGCTCATGACCTGATAACAGTTTTTGGAAATTCGCAAATCCTATGAATTTCGGTCCTATGTGATTAAGACCTGACATGTAATTCTCAAAGAAACTGTTATAGATGGTGCTTGCAAGCGGAATCAGCTGAAATATGATAAATACCAGCAGAAATGGAATCAGGAAAATGTAGCCCCAGCGGTTTACTCGCTGATTGTGACTGAGTTTTTTACCCATAATTCCCTCCAATTTGTTAAAAAAGAGCACCGGTCCGGATCGGACCGGTGCCCCCGTTATTAATTTCTTACTTATTGGTCAGTATCAGTCTGTTGTAAGTTCTGGATACTTCTCAACGATTGCTGTATCGAACTGCTTTAATGCGTCATCATATGAAGCGTTGCCATCGAAGTAGTTCTTCATAGCGGCCTGGAATTCCTCGTTGCAGCCCTGATCGTAGTTGGAGATATTTGACATATCAACCTTCTCAGCGCCCTCTTCAAGAGTCTTGTATGGGTTCTGTCCACCAAGAACTGCATTTCCGAATGAGTCATCTGATGCAAGTGTGTTAAGAACTGTCTTGCTGTTTACGCAGTCAGAATCTTTCTTAGCGATGTCAGTAAGGATGCTCTGATCTGTTGTCATCTTAAGGATGATGTCCTTTACAAGAGTCGGGTTATCTGTGCCTGTAGCAGCTGCGATCCATGTGCCGCCCCAATAGAAGCTCTGAGGTCCTACGCAGAAGCCCCAGCCACCCTTATTAGCGATTGATCCGTCCTCATCAGCATGCATTGAGAAGTTGATGAGCCAAGCTGGTCCGAAGTAGCAGAATACCTTGCCATCTGGGAAGAAGCCCTTGCTCCAGTCATCTGACCAGAGATCTGCTGTGGTTGTCTCGCCTGCATCTACAAGCTTCTTAGAATCATCAACCCACTTTTTGATGTTAGGGTCAACTACAACCTTGTTATCCTTTACCCAAGGTCCTGAAACGTTGTTGGAGTAAACTCTGTAGGTATCGTTTACAGTAGAAGTGATCTTATATCCCTTCTCCTTTGCCTTGGCTGCTGTATCGTTGAACTTGCTCCAGTCTGAAACAGCTTCCTGAACCTTATCCGGATCATCTGTTCCAAGAACATCCTTAGCAGCCTGACGGTTGTAGATCATACCAGCTGCGCAGGCCTGCCATGAGGAGCCTTTAATGTTACCATCTGAATCCTTTACGATATCCTTTGTGTAGTCGAACTGATCCGAGAGATCATCATCTGTGATTCCGAGATCTGAAAGCTTCATCGTGACATCACTGTTTACATACTTTAATGCGTAGTCAGCCTCCATAAGGAAGATATCAACCTTATCGTCTGCGCTGGCATTTGCATTATCAGGAAGAACCTTATCAAGGTTGTTCTGGTACGCATTGTCTTTGGTCGGTGTGATGATCCAGTTTACTGTAACATCACCGATCTTTCCGGTGTTGTCGCCTGTCTCCTGATATCCAGGATAGTGATCTGTGATCCTGCTCTTGAACTCCTCGTTCCAGCACTCGATGTTCAGGACCTTGCCCTCCTCTGCTGTCTTCGTAGAAGAAGAATCTCCTGAGCTAGGCTTTGAAGAGCCTGATGATGAAGATGATCCTCCACATGCTGTCATTGGGACTACCATGGCTGCTATAAGAGCAGCGCTAATGATGTTTTTTACTTGTCGTTTCATGATTTGCCTCCCTTGGGTATCACGTTGAAAAGTTATTTCAGAAGGTTTTTAAGCCTTTACTGACTAATTAATTCTGGACAGCCTCTTTACTGTCTCACCCTTGACCAGTGACCCGCTTACCATCAATTCCTCTACAATAACATTCTTAGGATTCTCGATTATCTGAATCAGCTCTCTCGCTGAAACTCTTCCGATCTCCTCCGTGTCCTGCTTTAATGTAGTAAGCTTTGGTCTGATCATCTGCGACATCGGTATTCCATCATAACCTACAACACTCAGATCATCCGGAATAGATACACCCAGGTTTTCAAAAACCGGAAGACATCCTATATATGTGTAATCATCCGGAAACATGATAGCTGTCGGTGGATCCTGCAGATTAAGGAGTTCTCTGAGTCTTTCAGCGGTCTTCCTGATGTCGTGGTATCTGCTTTCGAGCACATACTGTTCTGGTATATGCAGACCCAGCTCCTTGACCGCCTTATAAAATCCAGTAAGTCGCTTGATAGTAACCGATGTCATTTCGCCGTGAATATAAGCAATCTTCCTGTGTCCCATCTGATATAGATATGATACCAGATCGAATGCTCCACTTGCATTATCACTCATCACGCAGCTGTGACTATCAAATGCATAATCTATAGTCACTGTAGGAAACTCGCTCATCACGAGCTCTCTGACCTGCGGATTTGTGAAATCCACACTGGCGATCAGCACTCCATCTACTCTTCTGTAGCGGCAATGCTGTAAAAACGAATTACCACCAACCTTCTGGCTTATGAATGTGATGTCGTAGCCATGATCCTCAAGTTCGTTCTTCGCACTGTTAAGTATATGTGAAAAGAATTCGTGGGTCAGGCCGCTCATCGTCTCATCCTCGAAAACCACTCCGATATTATGAGAGATGTTCGTCTTCAACATCCTGGCAGCCGCATTCGGCATGTAGTGAAGTCTCATCGCTGTCTGCTTGATCCTGGCTGCTGTCTCAGGTCCAACGTCTCCGTATCCGTTTAACGCTTTGCTGACCGTTGCCGTTGAAACTCCGCATTCCTTCGCTATGTCTTTGATTCTAACCATATCATCACTGCCTTCTCCTAAAACGATTTATGAGTACTGCCTTTTCTGTTGTACCCTAATTTCGTGAAAAAGTAAACAGCAGCTTTTGGTTTTGTCGCTTGACTTACTGCGAAATCGTTTTTGTAATTATGATTATAGTCATGACCCCCTTTGTTGTCAATCGGTGAATTTTACCAATTTTTAACTTTTGTTTTTGTGCATATTGCACAATTTTATAAAAAATAGTTTTTGATATCTTTACATTATTTCATATTGGTAGTAGAATAAAACTCAGAATTACGAAAACGAATTCGTTTTCAGATCATTGATAAATCAAGGATTTGCGACAACGGTTGTTCTTGTTTTTCATTGTTTTCGTTAATTCTACATAATTATACACGAAATTGTTCACGAAAAGCAGGAGGACTTTCTATGAAATATGGTCATTTCGATGATGCCGCACGAGAATATGTAATAGACACTCCCAGAACTCCACTTCCATGGATCAACTATCTGGGGTCTACAGACTTTTTCAGTCTGATCTCCAACACAGCCGGAGGCTACAGCTTCTATAAAGATGCCAAGCTTCTCCGTCTTACGAGATACAGATATAACAATTGTCCATTAGATAACGGGGGACGTTATTACTATATAAAAGACAGTGACACTGTGTGGAACCCAGGCTGGCAGCCTGTACAGACAGAGCTCGATGAGTATTCATGCAGACACGGCATGGGTTACACCCGTATCACTGGTGTGAAGAATCAGATAGAAGCTTCTCTATTAGCTTTCGTTCCTCTACACGATTCCTGTGAGATCAACAGACTTGTTATTACTAATAAGAGTGATTCAAAACGCCATCTCGATCTCTTCAGTTTCGTAGAGTTCTGCCTCTGGAACGCCCAGGACGATATGTCGAACTTCCAGCGAAACTTTTCTACAGGCGAGGTCGAGGTGATTGGCAGCACCATTTATCATAAGACTGAATACCGTGAGAGAAGAAATCACTACGCTATTTACACTGTGAACTGCCCTGTAGACGGTTTTGACACCTCCAGAGACGAGTTCATCGGGGTCTACAATGGTTTTGCAAATCCTCAGGCTGTTATCGAAGGAAAGAGCCATAACAGTATTGCACATGGCTGGCAGCCGGTTGGAAGCCACCATATCTCCCTCGATCTCGCTCCAGGCGAGAGCAGGAGTTTAATTTTCTTATTAGGATATTGTGAGAATCCGAAGGATCAGAAGTGGGAAGCTCCTAATGTCATAAACAAGGCTCCTGCCAAAAGACTGATTCAAGCCTACTCTACCGATGAGCAGGTAGACAAGGCCTTTAATGACCTGAATAAATACTGGAATGAGCTGCTTTCCCGCTACACTCTTAACAGTACTGATGAAAAGCTGAACCGTGTTGTTAATATCTGGAACCAGTATCAGTGTATGGTTACTTTTAATATGAGCCGTTCTGCCAGCTACTATGAGAGCGGTCTTGGCCGTGGCATGGGTTTCAGAGACTCCTGTCAGGATCTCCTCGGCTTCGTTCATCTGATTCCTGACCGCGCGAGAGCCAGAATCATTGATATCGCAAATACCCAGTTTGAGGACGGCAGCACCTATCATCAGTACCAGCCTCTTACCAAACGCGGTAACGCTGATATTGGTGGCGGATTCAATGACGATCCACTCTGGCTTATCGCTGGTACAAGTGCATATCTCCGCGAGACCGGTGACTATTCTATTCTCGATGAGATGTGTGATTTCGATAATGACCATTCCAAGGCAGCTCCGCTTATGGAACACCTCAGAAGAAGCTTTGGTTTTACGACTACTCATCTCGGTCCCCATTCCCTTCCTCTTATCGGTAGAGCTGACTGGAATGACTGCCTGAACCTGAACTGTTTCTCTGAAGAGCCGGGCGAAAGCTTCCAGACCTTTGGCCCTAGCGAGGGACCTGTTGCTGAGTCTGTATTTATCGCTGGCATGTATGTAAAGTACGGCAACGAATATGCTGATATCTGCGATCATCTTGGTCTTAAGGATGAGGCAACAGATGTCAGAGCAAAGGTTGCTGACATGACCAAGGCTGTAGAAAGCGCCGGCTGGGATGGAGAATGGTTTATTCGTGCATTTGACGCATATGGCAATCCTGTTGGTAGCCACGTCTGCGAGGAAGGTCAGATCTACATCGAGCCTCAGGGCATGTGTGTTATGGCCGGAATCGGCAAAGATGATGGAAAGGCCGAGCAGGCTCTCGAGAGCGTAAAGGATAGACTTGACTCAAAGTTTGGTATTATGCTTCACCAGCCAGCCTATACCAAGTATCATGTTGAGCTTGGTGAGATCTCATCCTATCCACCTGGATATAAAGAGAACGCCGGAATCTTCTGTCACAACAATCCGTGGATTGCCTGCGCCGAGACCGTTTTAGGTCACGGCAACAGAGCTTTCGAAGTATTTAAGAAGACCTGTCCTGTTTATCTGGAGGACATCAGCGATATACACAGAACCGAGCCTTATGTCTACTGCCAGATGGTCGCCGGCCGCGATGCTGCAACCTTCGGTGAAGGAAAGAACAGCTGGCTGACAGGTACAGCTGCATGGACTTTTACGACAATCAGCCAATACATCCTTGGCATCTATCCTACCCTCGATGGTCTGAAGATTAATCCGTGCATCCCGTCAGATGTCGATAAATATACTGTTGACCGTTTCTACAGAGGTGCGAGGTACCACATCACTGTTACCAACCCTTCTCATGTAGAGCACGGTATCAGGTCACTGACTGTCGATGGTTCCCCTATCGACGGCTGCGTGATCCCGCCGGCTGATGATGGTGCCGACGTTTATATTACGGCAGAAATGGGTTAAAAGCCCTTCTGTATAGCCCCTCCTTCAAACCTCCCTTTGTGAGAGTGAAAAACCGCGTCCCCTGAACCAGGCGCGGTTTTTTATTTTTTTATTGACACCAACCCCCTTTAATCGGATAATATTTATGTCGCTTTTTGTTCAACACATATTTTTATGGGAGTATTCTTATGTTTACAGGAACAATCTGGTCCATTGTACCTCCGCTGGTAGCCATAATCCTGGCACTGATCACCAAAGAGGTATATCTTTCACTTTTCGTAGGAATCGCGATTGGCGCTGCGTTCGCAGCTGAGTTCCATTTCTGGACAGCTTTCGATACGCTCTTTAATACTATGATAAGCTCCGTTGATTTCAGTATCCTGATGTTTATGGTGCTTCTCGGTATGATAGTCGTCCTGATGCAGCGTTCAGGCGGCACGAAAGCATACGGAGACTGGGCTGCAAAACATCTCAAATCAAAGCGCTCCGCTGAGGTCGCTACGAGTCTTCTCGGATGCCTTATCTTCGTCGATGACTACTTCAACTGCCTTACAGTCGGCTCAGTCATGCGGCCTATAACTGACAAATACAAGGTAAGCCACGCCAAGCTCGCCTACATAATCGACGCGACAGCAGCTCCTGTCTGTATCATAGCTCCTATATCGAGTTGGGCAGCAGCTGTCAACTCCTACGTACCAAAAGGAAGCTCGATGTCTGGCTTCCAGATGTTTGTCTCGACTATACCGTTCAATCTCTACGCGCTTCTTACTATCTACATGGTATTTTTCACAAGTGCCCTCGGATTTGACTTCGGGCTTATGAAAAAGCATGAGGACAATGCCGAAAAAGGAGACCTGTACACCTCAGGTGGTGAGGAATTCAAGGAAGCTCAGAAAGCGCAGGAAGCTATGGACGTCACTCACAGCCGTGGCAAAGTATACGACCTTATTTTTCCAATGGTCGTACTGATAATTACCGCTGTAGTAACAATGATCTGGACAGGTCACCTGGCTGGTGGTAAAAATATCATCGACTGCTTCGCAAACTGCTCATCTTCTGAATCGCTTGTCTTCGCTTCTTTAGTAACGGTCATTTTTACAGCGATTCTGTACCTGCCTAGAAAGGTCATTACATTCAAGGATTTCATGGGCGCTCTTCCTGAGGGCACAAAGCTGATGGTTCCGGCCTGCCTTATCCTTGTCCTGGCCTGGACGCTCAAGGGAATTACAGATGTCCTTAAAATCGGAGATTTCATTGGAAATACTGTTGACCTCGAGAATGGAGCAATCGTAGCTTTTATCCCTGTGATCATCTTCCTTATTGCAGTATTCCTGGCTTTCTCAAGCGGTACGAGCTGGGGCACCTTCGCAATCCTCGTTCCTATCGTTGTGAACATGTTCGCAAGCAATGATGAGAAGATGATGATCATCTCAGTCTCAGCTGTCCTTGCTGGTGCAGTCTGCGGCGACCACGTCTCGCCTATTTCCGACACCACGATAATGTCGAGCTCCGGCGCCCAAAGCAACCACATAAACCACGTCCAGACGCAGATGCAGTACGCTTCAATCGTCGTCGCCGTCTGCATCTTCGGCTACATCATAGCGGGCTTCACGAAGAACTGGTGGCTGTCACTCGGACTTGGAATCGCAATCCTTACCATCATCCTCTTGGAGATCCGCAAGTATTCTATGAAGGATACCGCGAAGGCAGATTAGTAAATCTCTTGAAAAAGTAAACGTGCTCCGGCAGTCTGCCGGAGCTTTTATTTTTACAAGAAAGATAAAAAGAGCCGCTCCGTGATTACACGGAAGCGGCTCTCTCTTGTGTCTATTTAATAATCAGGTAATGATTACTCGATGATAGTAGCAACACGGCCTGATCCTACTGTACGACCACCCTCACGGATAGCGAATGTAAGACCCTGCTCCATAGCGATTGGGTGGATGAGCTCGATAGTCATCTCAACGTTATCACCAGGCATGCACATCTCAGTTCCCTCTGGAAGAGTGATGACACCAGTTACATCAGTTGTTCTGAAATAGAACTGTGGACGGTAATCATTGAAGAAAGGAGTATGACGACCACCCTCGTCCTTAGTAAGAACGTAAACCTGAGCTGTGAACTTCTTGTGGCAGGTAACTGTTCCAGGAGCAGCTACAACCTGTCCACGCTCGATCTGGTCACGATCGATACCACGAAGAAGGGCACCGATGTTATCACCAGCCTCAGCGAAATCAAGAGTCTTACGGAACATCTCGATTCCAGTAACTGTTGAAGTCTCAACATCCTCACGGATACCAAGGATCTCAACAGGATCGTTAAGCTTAAGAGTACCACGCTCTACACGGCCAGTAGCAACTGTTCCACGTCCTGTGATGGTGAATACATCCTCGACAGGCATAAGGAATGGCTTATCTGTATCACGCTGTGGATCTGGGATATAAGAATCAACAGTATCCATAAGCTCCATGATGCAGTCTCCCCAGTTCTTATCCGGGTTATCTGGATCAAGTGGATCTCCGTTAGCAAGCTTTGCAGGAGCCTTGTCGTCCTGAAGTGCCTGGTAAGCAGAACCCTTGATGATAGGGCAGCCCTCGAAACCATACTCTTCGAGCTGCTCAGTAACTTCCATCTCAACGAGCTCAAGAAGCTCTGGGTCATCGATCATATCGCACTTGTTAAGGAATACGATG
>ONBW01000035.1 GCA_900316165.1 uncultured Lachnospiraceae bacterium
GGTACAATCCGGCAGTATCACATTCAGAGCAGATTAGAGTTTTAAATAATCTGCTTTTTTGTTTGCTCTGAATATGATACATGCCTAGATTATTATACCATGAAATAAACCAGGAATAAAATTTATCGTAACCATTCAACACCATCACTTCTTTTGGTTTACTACTATGATCCCGAGCGATACCAGGATCAGGGCTATAAGGGCCGGGAGGTTGAACGCCTGGCTGTATTCACCCAGGATTACGGCCGAAAGCAGCACACCGATGACAGGATTCATGAATCCGAAGATGCTTACTCTGCTGACAGGGTTGTATTTGAGCAGGATACCCCAGAGTGTGTAGGCTGCCGCTGAGATAAATGCCATATAGAAAAGCAGCATGACACCTGCTGCCCCGGCGCCTGAGAAATCAAGCCTGCCTCCGGAGATACATCCCGCGGCTGCAAGCATTATCCCGCCCAGGATAAACTGATAGCCGGAAAGTGTCACCGGGTCAGAGTTGCTGGAAAATCTCTTTATAAGAGATGAGGATACTGCGGAGAACAGAGTGGAGATCAGAATGAATCCTTCTCCGTTCAGGACAAAGTGAAAAGTAAGCGAGGCGCCGCCGAGCTGAACTAAGACTACGCCGGCGAATCCGAGTATAGAGCCTGTGACTTTTCGCAGGGTAAGCTTTTCAGTCCGGAAGATGAACGCAGCGATCAGGATGGCAAAGAAGGTGCTCGATGCCTCGATGATGGATGAGCTGACTCCGCTGGCATGTGCTAAGCCCACATAGAAGAAAAAGTACTGTCCGGCGGTCTGGAATATCGAGAGAGTAAGTATCTTCGGGACTGTGCGCCTCTCAAGTCTTAGAAATCTTTTCTGTATTATGCTTCCTGCTGCTATGACCATCACCCCGGCGAAAAAGAACCTGATCCCGGCAAAGAGCAGCTGAGAGCCAGTGTCATCAGAAGCTACACCGAACAGGCTGTAGCCTGTCTTTATGCAGGGGAAAGCGCTGCCCCAGAGGAAGCAGCAGATAAAGGCAAAGACGACAACGGCAGCTGTCCTGGTCCAGAATGAGTTACCGTGTGATTTCTGATCTGTGTAAATGTCTGATCTGTATTTTTCCATAACAAGAGAATGATAACACAGAATGGCTATATGGTCAAAAAGCTTACAGATACTTTTCTTGACCTGGTTTCTGCACTTCTATATAATGTAAGTGAAGCAGATGGATAGTGGAGCTTAGGTTATATGAACAGGAAGAATCAGGACAGGATCAAAGAATACCATATCAAAGAAGAAAAGAAGAGAAAGGCTTTCTCAGACTGGATCGAGATAGTTACTGAAGTCTTCGAGCTGACGGTGGCTCTTATCGTGATGATTGGTTTTATCATCAACGTGATCCCGTTCCTTAAAGATATGCCGTCCCTTCTCGACAATTCGAATGACTACACCTTCCATGTATTCTTAGAGCATGCCTTTAATCTGGTTATCGGCATCGAATTCATCAGGATGCTTATCAGACACACTCCTGGAGCAGCTCTTGAGGTGCTGCTTTTTACGATCGCAAGACATATGGTCTTAGATGGAGGCAACGGAATAGAGCTCGTGTTTGGAGTTGCGGCGATAGCTGGGATCTTCGCGATCCGGAAGTTTTTATATGTGAAGTCGTTCGACCCGGGCAGCGAGCACGGATACCAGTGGATACACGTAGATGAACAATCAATAGACAGAGAAACTGACCGCTCTGATAACAAAAAAGAGGACAAAGAGGAATGAGAGATTTTTTTGATGAAGTCTTTTCGAACAGGATTCTTATCGCCGGTGCCTTAGGCTGGCTTACCGCACAGGTCTTAAAGACGATTATTTTTGCGATAACAAACCATGGCCTCAACTGGAGCAGGCTTGTGGGTGACGGCGGAATGCCGAGCGGACATTCGGCAACAGTTACAGCGATTGCAGTCTCGTGCGGAATGGAGTTAGGCTTTGATTCACCGATTTTTGCGGTGGCCTGCTTTATGGCTATAATCGTTATGCACGACGCGATGGGCGTAAGGCGTGAGACAGGAAAACAGTCGCAGGTCCTGAATCATCTGGTGGAGGTCGTCTACGCGAAGAATCTTACCCCAGAGGAAAAATTAAAGGAATTCGTCGGACATACGCCGCTTCAGGTGTTTTTTGGTTTTCTTTTGGGACTTTGTATTGCAATAGTTATAAATATTTGAGATGGAAAAAAGAGAGAATTTTACAAGTAACAGAGGCTTTATTTTAGCCTGTATCGGCTCAGCTGTCGGTATGGGAAATATCTGGATGTTCCCTACGAGAATATCGCTCTATGGCGGAGGGAGCTTCCTGATACCGTATATCATTTTTGTCATACTGCTGGCAAATACAGGTGTCATCGGAGAGATGGCTTTCGGACGCGCTGTAAGGAGCGGCCCGGTTGATGCAGCAGGCACCGTGATGAAGAGGCGCTTTGGAAAAGAAAAAGCGGGAATTGCTATAGGAATGGTTCCGGCAGTCGTTTCATGGTGCATGGCTGTGGGCTACACTGTCGTCATGAGCTGGATCATAAAGTACATGGCGGGAATGTTTACGGGAGAGGATATCTCTTCTGATAAAATTGACGACTACGTAAGAGACTTCTCAAAAACTGCTTCAGCGTTCGGAAATAATTTCTGGCTTATCGCAGCACTTCTTCTGGCTCTTCTTATTCTGATTTTTGGAGTATCAGCGGGAATCGAAAAGACTAATAAAATTATGATGCCGGTATTCTTCGTAATGTTTGTGGGACTCGCCATCTATACCGCATTTCAGCCAAATGCGCTCGAGGGCTACAGATACATATTCAGGATTGATGTAAATGAGCTGAAGGACGTAAACACCTGGGTTTATGCGATGGGACAGGCATTTTTCTCGCTCTCTATCGCAGGAAGCGGAACCCTGATTTACGGCTCGTATCTCGGAGAGAACGATAATGTCGTCTACTCAGCCAGGATGGTTGCAGTATTTGATACACTTGCAGCTGTCATAGCTTCGCTGGTTATTATCCCAGCCATGGCAACTGCCGGCGCAAAGCTTGATCAGGGCGGTCCGGGGCTTATGTTTATCTATCTGCCTCATCTGTTCCACGGAATGCCAGGCGGAAGAATTTTTGCGATAATCTTCTTTGTAGCGGTATTTTTTGCAGGATTAAGTTCATTGATAAACCTCTATGAGACCCCAATCGCTACTGTTCAGGAGAAGCTTCACCTTGGCAGAAAACTCTCATGTATAATAGTCTGCGGAATCGGACTTGTGAGCGCACTTTTTATTCAGGGCATTGTTTCAAACTGGATGGATATTGCGAGCACCTATGGATGCCCACTAGGGGCCGGACTTATGGCGATAATGTTCTACTACCTCTGCGACAGAAAGTACGTCGAGAGCGAGGTAAATAAAGGAACGAAAAAGCCGGTCGGACGCTGGTTCTATCCACTGGCCAGATACGTCTTTACGCCGTTATGCTTCGTAGTGCTTATCGTTGGTGCAGTCCTTGGAGGTATAGGCTGATGACGACTCTTGATAGAAATGCTATGCAGGAAGCACAGGAGAGATGGGACAGCATCGCACATCCGCTGCATGGCCTCGGCACTATGGAGGATATCATAGTGCGTATTGCCGGGATTACCGGGAGTGCTGATATAGATCTTTCTAAGAAAAGTATCCTGATTTTCTGCGGGGATAACGGCATATCAGAGACAGCTGTTTCCCAGAGTGACAGCTCAGTTACAGCAATGGTCGCAGACGAGATAGCCGAGGGCAGAAGCTCTGTGAACAGAATGGCCGCAGTCGCTGGTGCCTCTGTCCGTTGCATTGATGTGGGCATAAAGGATGAGACTCATTCCAAAAATATAATCAACCGGAAAATTACAATGGGGACGTTTAATTTTCAAAATGGGCCCGCAATGTCTGTCGACAAAGCTAAAAGAAGTCTAGAAGCAGGAGAGCAGGAGCTGGAAAGCTCTGAGGCCGATATTGTGGCGGTAGGTGAAATGGGAATCGCTGATACTACCTGTGCTGCGATTATTACAGCGTCTCTCCTGGGACTTTCAGCAGATGAGGTTACCGGACGCGGCGCAGGACTCGATGATGAGGGCTTTTCCTATAAGAAAAGAGTGATCGCCTCAAGCATCATAACAGATGAAGAGCCGCTGGAGCTTCTTGCCAGAATCGGTGGAACTGAGATAGGTGCTATGGCAGGCGCCTTTATCGGTGGCGCAAAGAATCACATACCGGCTGTAGCAGATGGAGCGGTAAGCCTTGCGGCCGCGCTTCTTGCCGAGAGGCTTGTGCCTGGTACAAGGGATTTCGTGATAGCTTCGATTGCCGGACGCGAAAAGATGTCTGAGGCAGTTATAAATGAGCTGGGACTTAAGCCTGTGATATATGCTGACTTAAGCCTCGGAGAGGGAACCGGGGCAGCGATGCTTTTTCCGCTGTTAGACGAGACACTTGCAGTCTACGGCGGTGCGCATTCCTTTGAAGGGATGAAGCTGAAACCATACGAGAGACATTGAGAGGAAGACAAAATGATCAAAGTAAGATTCGCAGAAGAAAAAGACCTGCCTGATATCGACAGGCTGTTAAACCAGGTAAACCTCCTACACCACGAGATAAGACCGGACCTTTTTAACATCGGTAGAAAATACACCGACGAGCAGTTAAAGACTATCCTTTCGGATAAGAACCGTCCGATTTTTGCAGCTGTAGATGAGAACGATAAGCTTGTCGGTTACTGCATGACCTGGTTCGAGCAGATTGTTGGAGATACGATCCGCACAGAAGTAAGAACTCTCTATATAGATGACCTCTGTGTAGATGAGAATATCCGTGGGAAGCACATCGGAGCAACTCTCTATGAGCAGGTAAAAAAGTACGCAAAGGAGAATGGCTTCTACAATATCACTCTCCATGTCTGGGAGGGCAATGACAACGCAGCTGCCTTCTATGCAAAGATGGGCCTCAAGCCTCAGTTTACCTGCCTTGAGGAAATCCTCTGACTGGCTTATCGGAATCCTGCTTTCGGCAGCAGGCTACAGTGAAAAAATAGCTAATGCCGGTGGCAGACAGTCACTTTCTACCCAGCACGGAATCGCTCTGATTTTTATCATGATGCCTGTGATTCTCTGTGTATTATTGTTTATTTTTGGATACAAATTTCCGATGACTCAGAAGGAATTCGACATAGTAAAAAAAGAGATAAAAAGGAAACGCGGAGAGGACAGTTCAGTTACAACTGAGGAAGAAAAGTCAGTATGTGAGCGGGTTTCAGGACTTCCTTATGAGAAACTCTGGGACCACAAAAACGAGTGGATTGCCAAAAAATGAAACCGTTTACTTGGAAACTTTGAAATTATTAAGATTTTGTGAAACCGGTTGAACCTCTTGACTTCTTGAAAATTTGTGATAGTATTCATTGAAAAGATTTTTGGAAACGATTTCTTTTAAATTCGTTTTCAAAGATCACTGTAAACAAAGTATGTTTTGAAGAAGAGGTGTTTTTTATGAAGTTCATGATTCGCTTACACAGTCCAGAGGAGGCTGAAGAGTTCGTAAAAATTGCATCCGGCTTCGATTATGATATAGATCTTAAGACCGGAGCAGCTTATCTGGATGCTAAGTCACTCCTTGGAGTTATCTCCTGCGCATTAAACAAGAAGGCAGAGGTCATCTGTCCAAAGAACGCAAACGATTTTAAATCAAGTGTTTCTAAATTTGCAGTTGCATAAGTAAACGATAAGTGCTACAATGCACTTATCTCGTTAGAGAAAAGAAAACTAAATAACTCTTCAGGGCAGGGTGCGATTCCCTACCGGCGGTAAAGCCCGCGAGCCGTAAGGCATGATCCGGTGAGATTCCGGGGCCGACAGTATAGTCTGGATGAAAGAAGAATGTTTATTGTTAATTGTTTGTTTACAGTGTTCTGAGGTATTTTTACCTCAGGATTTTTTTTACAAGCAGGTCCTGTTGAGTTATTACAGGGCCTGTTTTTTTTGTGAGGTGATTATTTGTTTACAGGAATTTGTGAGGAGTGCGGATGCATCAGACAGATTACTGATACTGGCGGCGGAAGACGTCTTACCATAAAGGCAGCTTTGGTTCTAGAGGACTCTAAGGTTGGGGATTCTATTGCTGTCGATGGCGTCTGCCTTACGGCAACCTCTCTCGGTAAGGATTTTTTTACAGCAGATGTCTCAGAGGAGACTCTCAGGTACACTGTTCTTGGGCAGAAGCGGCCGGGAGATACAGTAAATCTCGAGAGGGCGCTCCGCGTAGGAGACAGGCTCGGCGGTCATATAGTGGCCGGACACGTCGACGGGACCGGAAAGGTGAAGCGGATAGAACGCGATGGTGACTCGTATCTCTACACCTTCACCGCTGATAAAAATAACATGCATTTTATCATAAAAAAGGGATCCATCACTGTAAACGGAATTTCACTTACAGTCGCAGAGCTTACTGACGATGATTTTTCAATCGAGGTAATACCTCATACGCTTTCGGTAACGAATATCGGAAGGCTTAAGCCTGGAGATACAGTTAATCTCGAAAATGACATGATAGGCAAATACGTGGAGCATTTTCTCTCTGAGAAAAATGAACGCCACGGTCTTACATACGAAATGCTGGAAACGCTTTTATAAGGAGGCATTATGGAAGAAGAATTTGATTACAACACAATTGAGGAAGCTTTAAGTGACCTCGCTCATGGAAAAATCATCATGGTAAGTGATGATGAGGACAGAGAGAATGAAGGAGACCTGATTCAGGCAGCTCAGTTCGCGACGACAGAGTCAATTAATTTTATGGCAAGCTACGCCAAGGGTCTTATCTGCACACCGATGTCAGCAGAGAATGCCGAGAGACTTGGACTCGCACCAATGGTCGTAAACAACACCGACAATCATGAGACAGCCTTTACTGTTTCCTGCGACCACTATTCGACTACGACAGGAATCTCTGCAGAGGAGAGAGCAATCACGATGAAAGCCCTCTCAGATGAGAAGAGCCTTCCGACAGACTTCAGAAGGCCGGGCCACGTATTCCCTCTCATAGCAAAAAAGAACGGTGTCTTAGAGAGAGACGGCCATACAGAAGCCACTGTAGACCTTCTTCGTCACGCAGGATTAAAGCCCTGCGGTATCTGCTGTGAGATTATGGCAGAGGACGGTCACATGATGAGACGTGATGCTCTGATACAGTTTTCAAAGGAGCACAAGCTTACATTTATAACAATTAGTCAGCTCAAGGACTACTGCCGAATTCACGACAAGCATGTAGTACGTGTTGCATCTGCGAAGCTTCCGACCAAGTTCGGCAATTTCATGATCCATGGCTACCAGAACGACATCACCGGCGAGCACCATGTAGCACTGGTAAAGGGTGATATCGGAGACGGAAAAGATGTGCTCTGCAGAGTCCATTCAGAGTGCCTGACCGGTGACTGCTTCGGATCACTCCGCTGTGACTGCGGCGACCAGCTGCATAACGCTATGAGGATGATCGAAAAGGAAGGACGAGGAGTTCTTCTCTATATGAGACAGGAGGGACGAGGAATCGGACTTCTGAACAAAATAAAAGCCTACGCCTTACAGGAGCAGGGCTTTGACACTGTCGAAGCTAATGTTATGCTTGGCTTCGCGCCTGACCTCAGAGAGTATTGGGTCGGAGCGCAGATTCTTGAGGACCTCGGAATTCACACCTTAAGACTTCTTACGAATAACCCTCAGAAGGTCTACGGCCTCTCAGGCTTTGGACTAGACATCACTGAGAGAGTGCCAATCGAAATCGCTCCGCAGGAATACGACGAGAGATACCTTAGAACCAAGAGAGATAAGATGGGACATATTTTTAAGGAAATAATCTGAAAGGAGACGCATATGTACGAAGTAAAAACACTTGAAGGAAAATTAGTAGCAGACGAGAGCATGAAGGTAGCCATTGTGGCTTCGAGGTTCAATGAGATAATCGTAAACAAGCTCCTTGGCGGCGCACTTGACGGACTTGTTCGTCACGGTGTGAAGGAAGAGAATATCACAGCGATGTGGGTTCCGGGAGCCTTTGAGATTCCGGTTATCGCCAAGAAGCTTGCCCTCTCGAAAAAGTACGACGCAGTCATCTGTGTAGGCGCTGTAATCCGTGGATCAACCTCCCACTATGAGATGGTCTGCAACGAGGTATCAAAGGGCATCGCTCAGACCTCACTCGAGACCGGTGTTCCGGTTCTCTTCGGAGTTATAACAACAGACAATATCGAGCAGGCGGTAGAGCGCGCCGGAAGCAAGGCAGGTAACAAGGGCTATGACTGCGCTGTCTCAGCAATCGAAATGGTAAACCTTATGAAGCAGATTTAATAGGATTTTGAAATAGTAAATCTTAAGAAGCTGCTTAATTAAGTGATTCAAATCTGAAATCGTAAACCTGAAAATCAGCTTTATTTTGATAAGAGAAATTAAAAAATGAACGATACAGACTATATGCGCCGCGCAATCGAGCTCGCAAGGCGGGGCGAGGGTGGTGTAAATCCAAACCCTCTCGTAGGCGCGGTGATAGTTAAAGATGGTCAAATAATCGGAGAGGGCGCTCACCTGAAATTCGGTTCACTCCACGCGGAAAGAAACGCGATAAAGGACGCGAAGGAAAAGGGCAATGACTTAAGAGGTGCTACTATCTATGTGACGCTTGAACCCTGCTGTCACCACGGGCATCAGCCGCCTTGTACAGAGGCGATAGTAGAAGAAGGAATACGAAAAGTCGTGATCGGATCGAGGGACCCGAATCCACTTGTACATGGCAAGGGCGTTTTATTTTTAAAAGAAAAAGGTATTGAGGTAGTCGAGGATTTTCTGAGGGAAGAATGCGATGACTTAAACACGGTATTTTTCCACTATATCACGACAAATACACCGTACGTCGTCATGAAGTGCGCAGAGTCCCTCGATGGAAAAATAGCCACTGTGACAGGCGAATCGAAATACATCTCCTGTGAAGAGAGCAGGCTTTATGTCATGCGCATGAGAAATAAGTACAAGGCTATAATGATAGGAATCGGGACTGCGCTCGCAGACGACCCGATGCTTACCTGCCGCCTCGCAGAAGGGAATGCCAGAAATCCGATCAGGATTGTCTGCGATAAGAATCTGAGGCTTCCATTAGAGAGCAATCTCGTAAAGACGGCAGAGGAGGTTCCAACTATTGTTGCCTGCTCCGAGGAGGTTTCAGACGAGGCAGCAGATATTTTTCAAAAAAAGGGCGTTACCATCATCAGATGTCCGCTGAAGGATGGTGAGATAGACCTTAGCTTTCTTATGAAGAAACTCGGTGAGATGGAAATCGATGGAATCCTCTTAGAGGGTGGCGGTACCCTGAACGCGTCGATGCTTGAGGCAGGACTTGTAAGTGAGCTCCACCTCTTTATTGCTCAGATGATTTTTGGCGGAAGAGCAAAGAGCATAGTCGAGGGAGAGGGAGTTAAAAAGCTTAAGGACGCTTACAGATTTCATATAAAAAGCGCGGAGAAGTGTGGAGATGATCTGCACCTGACCTGCACCTTCTGAATTAAATAATAAACACTTAAATTCCATCGAAAGATGGAATTTTTTAATACATTTTTAATTATTTTTGTGATGTTTTTTTATAACAGATAGTGTATTATATATAGGCGTATTGGATTTTTCAGGAGGTTATATGAAGAAGAGAAAAATTAAAAGAACTCCGGCTTCCGGGGACAAAAAAAGTTCAATCAGGGCTAAGCTTACAGCGCTTATAGTTCCTGCAGTAGTTTTGATGATAGTAATACTTATCGTCATATCAGCTTATTTTTCAACGCAGAGGATTAAGCAGATGGCTACGGATGAGCTGGCATCATCTATCTCAAATCAGGCTGATAATATCAGTGCCTGGATGAATGAGAATCTGGCTGATTTTTCCTCAATTAAATACATGATAGAGCAGACGAAGCCAGATGATAAGGGACTTCAGGCGATCATCGATTCGACCTATGGCTATAACTCAAATGCAGCAGACGGTATGCACATAGGGGAAGCGGATGGAACTGTGATAAAACCGTCTGAATCTGACTTCTCTACATCAGACCCGACGAGCTCCACCTGGTATCAGCAGGGAACTACCTCTGTCTCCATGCATTTTGGCTCGGCATATGAGAACAGCGAGGGAACAAAGGTCATCAGTGCCACAGGCATGATAGACGATGGCTCGGATCAGATAAAGGTTATCGGCGCAGACCTGACTCTCGATAAGATTTCTACGATTGTAAACTCAGGTGTCAAAATGGCTGATGCCAAGGCTATGCTTATAGACACTAATGATAATACTATTCTTGCAAGCCCTGATAATACTCTTTCAGGAAAGACACTTGACAGGAATTCTGATTCAGCTCTATTGAAGGGCATAGCTGGTCATGTGGCTACTATGCAGTATAGTAATGATACTATTGCAAATAATCTGGTTGATTTCGAGCAGATAGAAGGTACAGACTGGCTTCTTGTTTCTTATATACCGACACAGACTATTTTTGCCGGTGTGAATCAGATGGTTATCATCCTTGTGATCTTAGGTATCATAGCGGCATTTGGTATTTCTGTTCTTATTAATGCTGTTGTTTCAAAGGTTACGGCACCTATTTCAGATATCACAAAGAACATCACAGCCATGAGTAACGGTGATTTTACTATCGATGTAAAGCAGCAGTCGAATGATGAAATCGGAGCTATGTCTGGTTCTGTGGCTGAGTTCGTTACAAAGATGCGCGCCATGATCACAAAGATCAATGAGGAGTCAGCTAAATTAAAGCAGCAGTCAGATTCCTCAGACGAGGTATCGAAGTCGATGCTTGACGATTCGATGTCTCAGTCAAAGGCTATGAAGAACTTAAATGATACTGTAGATCAGCTCTCAAAGGCAGTTAATGACATCGCTGAGAATGCTACGACTCTTGCAATGGTAGTTTCAGATACAAAGGATAAGTCTTCTAAGGCTGGCGAATCCATGAAATCGACTGTCGAGCTGTCTCAGAAGGGCCGTGGTGACATGGAGAAGCTTTCAGCTGCCATGGGCGAAATCGAGAACGCGAATACAGCACTGGTAGAAAGTATCGGTGAGGTCGGAAGCGCGTCAGAGGAGATTACTAAGATCGTCGAGGTTATTTCAGAGATTGCCGATGAGACAAATCTTCTGTCACTTAACGCTTCAATAGAGGCAGCAAGAGCCGGAGAGAGCGGAAAGGGATTTGCTGTTGTTGCTTCACAGATTGGAAGCCTTGCTACGAATTCAGCAGAAAGCGCTCAAAATATCTCGAAGCTTATTTCAAAGGTAAAGAGCCTGATAAATACAGTAGTTGGTCAGGCTAACAGCAGCGCAGAGAGCATAAAAGCAAATACAGTGCTTATTAATACAGCGGTTTCTACATTTGATGAGATCTATAAGAATATTCAGGATTCTGATCAGATCATAAGAGATATGGTTTCAGATGTCGATAAGGTAAACGACGTAGCCGCAAATGTTGCTGCCATTTCAGAGGAGCAGGCAGCTTCTTCTGACGAGATCTTAAAGACATCAGAGGATATGGTAGAGAAGGCTGAGAACATTACTAAGTCGAGCCAGGAAGTAAAGGATAACTCAAAGGAGTTAGCCGATACCTCAGATACCCTGACAGGATATGTAAACAGATTTAAGATTTGAGGAGGACAGGATGAAGAAATCTTTAATTAAAAAAATAACCGCTTTCGTTGGTGTTTTTGCAATGAGCCTTGGTCTCCTGTCGGGATGTGGGAGCTCATCAGGCTCAGCATCAAAGGGCGGAAAGATAATGATTATAGGAACTGATACCGATGATGCCTACAGAAAACTTTTGATAGACGCTATCAAGAGTGAAGGTGAGAGCGCTGGCGTAACAATAGATGACCAGGAATGCGGAAACGATGTAGAAAAACAGGCTGAGGCAGCGAGAAAGGCAGTTTCAGGCGGATACTCAGCTATTATCTGCCGTCTCGCCGATGCTTCTACAGCTCCTCAGATTGAGCTGGCTGCAGGTGATCTGCCAGTCATCTACGTAAATAATCAGCCGGATGACAGTGCTTTAAAAGCAGACAAATACGTCTACGTAGCTTCAAATGAAGAGGACTGCGGCAGAATGCAGGCTGAGTATGTCATGAAAAAAGTAAACAAAAAAGAGATGAATATAATCATCTTAGAGGGTGAGAAGGGACACTCAGCTACAATTCAAAGAACCGAGGCAAATAAAAATACCTTTAAGCGTGAGGGTGTTACAGTACACATCCTCTTCCAGGATTACTGCAACTGGACAGATACAGAGGCACGCCATAAGCTCGACCTTTTCTTTAAGACGAACCAGTCTGTAGATGCTATTCTCTGCAACAACGATACGATGGCTTTAGGTGCAGTCCAGGCACTTGAGGACAATGGTCTTGACCCTTCACAGATTCCTGTCACAGGAGTAGATGCTACAGCAGACGGCTGTAAGTCTATTTCTGAAGGTAAAATGGGCTTTACCGCTTTTCAGAATGCCAAGGGACAGGCTAAGAAAGCTGTTGAGGTCGCCAGCGCTCTCGGAAACGGAAAATCAATAAAGGGTATCAAGGGTGTTACAAAGGATTTGAAGTACGGCTATGTTCCATTTGAGGCAGTTGATTCCTCTAACGTTTCGAAGTACATGTAATTATCAGATTTTATTTTTTAAAGAAGCTCATACCTGCTGACAGGGTATGGGCTTTTATTGTTTTATTTTTCGAAATCTGAAAAAATTGTAAAAATCATTTCATTTGTGAGCGGGTTTGTGATATAATCATACGGATGTGGATGCAAACTTAAATCCGCACACGTTGACTGTTGTTCCGTTGTTAGGAAAGGAATTAGCATGGGAAAAGTAAGACGCGTATTTGTAGAGAAGAAGCCGGACTTTGCCGTTACTGCAAAGCAGCTGTCCCACGAATTAAGACATTTCGTTGGTATCAGTGGTATCACTGGTGTCAGGGTTCTTATTCGCTATGACGTAGAGAACTTAAAGGACGAAGTATTTAATAAAGCGGTCCGCACAGTATTTTCTGAGCCTCCAGTAGATGATGTATATGAGGAGACTTTTGATTTTACCGGGCGGATTTTTTCTGTAGAATTCCTGCCAGGACAGTTCGACCAGAGAGCGGATTCAGCAGAGCAGTGCATGAAGCTCCTCGATGACAGTGCAGAGCCTATCATTAAGACGGCTACTACATATGTAATCGAGGGAGATATCTCAGACGAGGACTTCGAGAAGATCAAGAAGCACTGCGTAAACCCTGTAGATTCCAGAATTACAGGAGAGGAGAAGCCTGAGACTCTTGAGGACCATTTTGAGGAGCCTGCTGATGTAGAAATCCTTGACGGATTCTGTGAGGAGAGCGATGAGGATTTCAAGAAGCGCTATGATTCCTTGAACCTTGCAATGACTTACAAGGACTTCCTTCATATAAGAAATTATTTCAGAAATGACGAGCACAGAGAGCCGACCATCACAGAGATCAGAGTTCTTGATACCTACTGGTCAGATCACTGCCGTCATACTACATTCTCGACAGAGCTTACCTCTGTAAACTTCGAGGATGGATTTTACAGAAAGCCTATTAAGGATACCTTTGATAAATATCTCGATAACTTCCATGTGATCTACAAGGACAGAGATGATAAATTCGTCTGCCTTATGGACCTTGCCACTATCGCTGCAAAGATCTTAAAGAAGAAGGGACTTCTTAAGGATCAGGAGGAGTCAGATGAGATCAATGCCTGCTCTATAGTCATTCCTATCGAGATAGACGGAAAGACAGAGGAGTGGCTCCTTAATTTCAAAAACGAGACGCACAACCACCCAACTGAGATCGAGCCGTTCGGTGGCGCAGCTACCTGCCTTGGCGGTGCTATAAGAGACCCGCTTTCAGGCAGAACCTATGTATATCAGGCTATGAGAATCACAGGAGCTGCAGATCCTACAAGACCTGTAAGCGAGACTCTTGAAGGAAAGCTTCCACAGAAGAAGCTCGTAAGAGAGGCCGCTCATGGATACAGCTCATACGGAAACCAGATTGGCCTTGCTACTGGATATGTAAAAGAAATTTATCATCCTGACTACGTAGCAAAGAGAATGGAGATTGGTGCCGTTATGGCTGCCGCTCCTAGACGTGCAGTAAGAAGACTTACCTCAGATCCAGGCGATAAGATTATCCTTCTTGGAGGCCGCACAGGTCGTGACGGAATCGGTGGAGCTACTGGTTCATCAAAGGCTCACAACACTGAGTCCACCTCAGTCTGTGGAGCAGAGGTTCAGAAGGGTAATCCTCCTACAGAGAGAAAACTGCAGAGACTTTTCAAGAGAGAGGATGCAGCATATCTGATAAAGAAGTGCAACGACTTCGGAGCAGGTGGTGTTTCCGTAGCTATCGGTGAGTTAGCAGACGGCCTTAGAGTAAACCTTGACCTGGTACCAAAGAAGTACGCAGGTCTTGACGGAACTGAGCTTGCTATCTCAGAGTCTCAGGAGAGAATGGCAGTAGTCGTATCACCTTCGGATGTCGATCAGTTTTTAAAGTATGCAAGAGAGGAAAACCTCGAGGCAACTGTAGTTGCTGAGGTTACTGAGGAGCCACGTCTCCGCCTCGACTGGAGAGGAAAGACTATAGTAGACCTCTCAAGAGCTTTCCTTAATACAAACGGAGCTCATCAGGAGACAGAGGTTACAGTCGAGATTCCAAAGAGAGATGAGGACTACCTCGAGAAATACGCTTCTGATAAGGTTAAGGAAGACCTTGATAATAAGGATTTTCGCGGCGCATGGCTTGATACACTTAAGGACCTTAATGTCTGCTCACAGAAGGGACTTGTCGAGATGTTCGACGGCTCTATCGGAGCAGCCTCGGTATTCATGCCTTATGGTGGTAAGTACCAGCTGACCGAGACACAGAGCATGGTAGCCAAGCTTCCTGTAGGAAACCACAAGTGCGATACAGTATCGATGATGGCCTATGGCTTTGATCCATATATGTCAAAGTGGTCTCCATACCACGGTGCCATCTATTCGATTACAGACTCGATGGCTAAAATCGTGGCAGCAGGCGGAGACTTCAGAAAGATCCGCTTCACCTTCCAGGAGTATTTCCGCAGGATGTCTGAAGATCCGAAGAGATGGAGCCAGCCGTTTGCAGCACTCTTAGGAGCATTTGAAGCACAGATGAGATACGGCCTTCCTTCTATCGGAGGAAAGGATTCGATGTCAGGAACCTTCAACGACATAGACGTACCTCCTACACTCTGCTCATTTGCAGTAGATACAGCAGATGTACATGACATTATTACACCGGAGCTTAAGAAGGCAGGAGACAAGCTGATGTACTTCTGGATTTCAAGAGATCCGTATGACCTGCCGAACTATGACCAGGTAATGAAACTATACGATACAGTTCATCAGCTGATCCTTAAGAAGGCTATTGTTTCAGCATATGTAACTGATTACTATGGAATCGCAGCCTCTGTAGCAAAGATGGCATTCGGAAACAAGCTCGGTGTAAAGCTTGAGATGTCCTCACCTCTCGATGCATTCAGACCTTATCCTTGCTGCATCGTAGCAGAGGTTGAGCCTTCATCACTTGACGCAATAGATCAGGCTATGACAGATGAGTCACTCTCAGACTTCTACGATACAATCGGTGAAGTAACAGATGACGGAAAGTTCACTATCGCAGGCCAGGATATTACAGTAGACGAGGCACTTGAGGCCTGGAAGGCACCGCTCGAGGGCGTATTTGCCACAAGAGCAGATGATGATAAGACACCTGTTGAGTCAAAGACCTACCACGAGGCAAATGTCCATATCTGCAAAAACAAGGTTGCAAAGCCGAACGTATTCATTCCTGTATTCCCAGGAACGAACTGCGAGTACGATTCAGCCAAGGCCTTTGAGAAGGCAGGAGCTGATACAAATACAGTAGTATTCAGAAACCAGAATGCCGAGGATATCAGATCATCAGTCGATGATTTCGTAAAGGGAATAAACAACGCTCAGATCGTTATGTTCCCTGGCGGCTTCTCAGCAGGAGATGAGCCGGAGGGCTCTGCGAAGTTCTTCGCTACTGCTTTTAGAAATGAAAAAATAACCGAAGCCATTGAAGATCTGATCACAAAGAGAGATGGTCTTGTACTTGGTATCTGCAACGGATTCCAGGCACTTATTAAGCTCGGCCTTGTACCTTATGGCAAAGTAACTGAGCAGAAGCCTGATTCACCGACACTTACCTACAATACTATAGGCCGTCATATCTCAAAGATCGCCTATACAAAGGTTGTATCAGACAAGAGCCCATGGCTTCGTCTTGCAGGACTTGGCAATGTCTATGGAATTCCTGCTTCACACGGCGAGGGCAGATTCGTAGCAAACAAGGAATGGCTTGATAAGCTCTTTGCCAACGGTCAGGTAGCTACCCAGTACGTAGATATCGATGGAAACTGCTCAATGGACGCTGAGTGGAATATCAATGGTTCTTACTGCGCTATCGAGGGAATCACGAGTGCCGACGGACGAATCCTTGGAAAGATGTGCCACAGCGAGCGTATCGGAGACGGTGTTTCAAAGAACATCTATGGCAGTCAGGATATGAAGATCTTTGAAAGTGGTGTAAGCTATTTCAAATAACAGCTTGCGTTTACTTTTAGATGTATAAATGGAAAGGAAAATGATGAAAGCATATCTTTATCTCGAAGACGGGACAGTTTATACTGGCGAAAGTATAGGCTCCACGAGAGAATCCATAAGTGAGGTCGTTTTCAATACCTCAATGACAGGATATCTCGAGGTCCTTACGGATCCGTCCTATGCAGGACAGGCCGTCACTATGACTTACCCGCTTATCGGAAACTACGGAGTCACAGACGATGCAGAGTCAGAGAGGTCATACGTAGGCGGATATATAGTAAGGGAGCTCGCGAGAGTTCCGAGCAATTTCCGCTGCAAGGGAAACCTCAATGATTTCTTAAAGGAGCAGGATGTACCTGGAATCCAGGGAATCGACACAAGAGCGCTGACAAAGCGCCTTCGTGACCATGGAACCATGAACGGAATGATCTCCACTGTAAAATACGATGATTTAGCTCCGATAATCGAGAAGATTAAGGCATACGAGGTCGGAGATGTCGTAAGTCAGGTGACTTGCAAGGAGCCAAAGCACCTTCCTGGAAAAGGGAAAAAGGTTGTGCTTTTAGACTTAGGTGCAAAGAGACATATCGCAGAGAGCTTGAATGAAAGAGGCTGTGATGTGACTATAGTTCCGGCTTCTACCACAGCAGATGAGATTATCGCTATGAATCCGGATGGAATCATGCTCTCAAATGGCCCTGGAGATCCAAAAACCTGCACAGGAATCATAAAAGAGATAAAGAAGCTCTATGAAACTGATATCCCTATTTTTGCAATATGCTTAGGCCACCAGCTGATGGCACTTGCAAACGGTATTGATACAAAGAAGCTGAAATATGGCCACAGAGGCGGAAACCACCCGGTTAAGGATGCGCTCACTGGAAGAGTTTATATCTCTTCTCAGAACCACGGTTATGTGGTAGACACTGAGGGACTCGATCCGAAGATCGCAAAGCCGTCATTTACGAATGTAAACGACGGAACTAACGAGGGACTGATGTACACCGGAAAGAATATCTACACGGTGCAGTTCCATCCGGAGGCCTGCCCGGGACCACAGGACAGCGCGTTTCTTTTTGACAGATTTATCGACATGATGGAAGGAGGACTGTAATGCCGCGCGATAAAAGCATAAAAAAAGTAATGGTGATCGGTTCTGGTCCTATCGTTATAGGCCAGGCTGCCGAGTTTGACTATGCTGGAACACAGGCCTGCAGATCCTTAAAGGAAGAGGGAGTAGAGGTCTGCCTCGTAAACTCCAACCCTGCAACCATTATGACCGATAAAGACATCGCAGATGAGGTCTATATCGAGCCGCTTACATTAAAATCTCTTGAATCAATCATCAAGAAGGAAAAGCCTGATTCAATCCTTCCTACTCTTGGAGGCCAGGCAGGACTTAACCTGGGCATGGAGCTCGAGGAGTCAGGATTTTTAAAGGAGCAGGGCGTCCGCCTTATCGGAACGACTGCCCAGACTATAAAGAAGGCTGAAGACAGACAGGAATTCAAGGACACCATGGAAAAAATAGGTGAGCCTGTTGCTGCCTCTGAGGTCGTTCACGATGTAGAGCATGGTGTCCGCTTCACAAATACAATCGGATACCCTGTAGTTCTTCGTCCAGCCTATACTCTTGGAGGTTCAGGCGGTGGTATCGCTCACAACGAGACAGAGCTTCGTGAAATCCTTGAGAACGGTCTTCGTCTCTCCCGTGTACATGAGGTGCTTGTAGAGCGCTGCATCGCCGGCTGGAAGGAGATAGAGTACGAGGTTATGCGTGATGCCGCAGGAAACTGCATCACAGTCTGCAACATGGAAAATATCGATCCTGTCGGTGTCCATACTGGTGACTCGATAGTTGTCGCTCCTTCACAGACACTTTCTGATAAAGACTATCAGATGCTCCGTACATCTGCGTTAAATATCATCACAGAGCTTGGAATCACAGGAGGCTGCAACGTACAGTACGCCTTAAACCCTGATTCCTTCGAGTACTGTGTAATCGAGGTTAACCCTCGTGTATCCCGTTCTTCAGCTCTCGCATCAAAGGCTACAGGTTATCCTATTGCCAAGGTTGCTGCAAAGATCGCTTTAGGTTATACCCTTGATGAGATAAAGAATGCCATCACTAAGAAGACATATGCTTCATTCGAGCCTATGCTCGATTACTGTGTTGTAAAAATACCGCGTCTTCCGTTTGATAAATTCATCACGGCTAAGCGTACTCTTACTACACAGATGAAGGCTACTGGTGAGGTTATGAGCATCTGCGATAACTTCTGCGGAGCCCTGATGAAGGCTATCAGATCGTTGGAGCAGCATGTCGACTCACTTATGAGCTACGATTTTACTGACAGGACTGATGATGAGCTCTGGAAAGAGATGGAGATCGTCGATGACCGCAGAATCTACCGTATAGCAGAGGGCTGCCGTCGTAAGTTCTCTCAGAAAAAAATGCACGACGTCACGAAAATCGACCTCTGGTTTATTGACAGGATTTCCTATATCACAGAGATTGAGAGGCGTCTTAAGAATGAGGATCTGACTCCTGAGCTTCTGCGCGAAGCTAAGAGAATCGAGTTCCCGGATTACATCATCGCAAACCTGAACGGAAAGCTCTCTGAGGATGAAGTAAAGCAGATGCGTTACGATAATGGTATCGTGGCATCCTACAGGATGGTTGATACCTGCGCTGCTGAGTTCAAGGCTGAGACTCCGTATTACTACTCGGTTTACAGCGGTGGTGAGAACGAGGCAGAGGAGACCTCCGGAAAGAAGAAGGTCCTTGTTCTTGGAAGCGGTCCTATCCGTATCGGACAGGGTATCGAGTTCGATTACTGCTCTGTACACGCTACCTGGGCCTTTGAAAAAGAGGGCTTTGAGACCATCATCATTAACAATAACCCTGAGACAGTTTCTACAGATTTCGATATCGCTGACAAGCTGTACTTCGAGCCTCTCACAAAGGAGGATGTAGAAAATATCGTCCGTCAGGAGAAACCGGACGGCGCTGTCGTTCAG
Source organism: uncultured Lachnospiraceae bacterium (assembly GCA_900316165.1). Classification (GTDB taxonomy): domain Bacteria; phylum Bacillota; class Clostridia; order Lachnospirales; family Lachnospiraceae; genus Weimeria. Next base: position 19,742 of record ONBW01000035.1, read on the forward strand.
TTCGGTGGTCAGACAGCCATTAAGCTTACCCAGGATCTGATGGAGATGGGCGTAACTATCTACGGTACTGACGCTAAGGACGTAGACAGGGCTGAGGACCGTGAGCTCTTCGATGAGGTTCTTCAGAAGACTGGAATTCCTAGAGCTGCCGGCGGTACTGTATTTACAGCAGAAGAGGCCAAGAAGGTTGCCAACAGGCTAGGTTACCCGGTTCTTGTCCGTCCTTCTTACGTGCTCGGTGGTCAGGGTATGCAGATTGCCTTTAATGATGAGGAGATAGAGCAGTTCATGGGCATCATCAACAGGATTGCCCAGGAGCACCCAATCCTTGTCGATAAGTACCTTCAGGGTAAAGAGGTTGAGGTCGACGCTGTCTGTGACGGAACCGATATTCTTATCCCTGGTATCATGGAGCATATCGAGCGTACAGGAATCCACTCAGGTGACTCGATTTCAGTATATCCGGCTCCAACCATCGGCGATGAGGTTAAGAAAAAAATAGAAGACGCTACGATTAAGCTCGCAAAAGAGCTTCACGTAATCGGCCTTATCAATATCCAGTTTATCGATATGGATGGAGAGGTCTATGTAATCGAGGTTAACCCTCGTTCTTCTCGTACCGTTCCATACATCAGTAAGGTTACAGGAATTCCTATCGTAGACCTCGCTGCAAAGGTTATGTGCGGTCATACTCTCCGTGAGATGGGCTATAAGCCTGGTCTTGCTCCAGAGGCTGACTATGTCGCTATCAAGATGCCTGTCTTCTCATTCGAGAAGCTGCGTGGTGCCGAGATTTCTCTTGGACCTGAGATGAAGAGTACCGGTGAGTGCTTAGGTATCGCACCGACCTTCAACGAGGCTCTGTACAAGGCTTTCGCTGGTGCAGGCGTTGATCTGCCGAAGTACAAGCAGATGATTATGACTGTAAATGATAAGGATAAGCCGGAGGCTGTTGGAGTAGCAAAGCGTTTCAAGGCCTTAGGATATAAGATTTACGCTACAAGGTCTACTGCGAAGTACTTAAATGAGCATGGTGTTGAGGCTCTCTGGGTTAACAAGATTAACCAGGAGTCACCGAATGTCATGGACCTCATCCTCGGTCACAAGATCGACCTTGTAATCGATACGCCAACCGAAGGCCATGGCGACAAGACCCGTGACGGTTTCCTGATAAGACGAAACGCCATCGAGACCGGCGTTTACTGTATCACAGCAATGGATACTGCAAATGCTTTGGCTCATGCTCTTGAGAGCGAACCAGATAAGGTCACTCCTGTTGATATAGCAAAGATCGACAGACGATAATAAAATTTGTGGATTCCCCGGCAGAGATGCCGGGGGATTTTTTGTGGGAGATTTGCTGGATAGCAGAATTTGACATCCTTCCAGAATCGTGATAGAGTATTAACAAATGGAGCACCTAATCCAAGATTGGATGCCAGGATTATTAAGTTAAGCTCTTAAAGAGAGCTGCCTCTTTCGCCCTGCCAGACGAGAGAGGCATTATTTTTTATGCCTTTTGTTTCTCTTATCGAGAAACTCGAGGAGGTTAATGAGTAGATTTTCTGCCAGCATGATGATATTCATTACTGTCAGAGTAACCATTATGGTTTCTCCTTTCCAACAAGGATAGGAGGCATCCGCTCTCGTCATAGGTGCTCTGCGTGGTAACACGCATTTTCATAGTAAAATAATTTTCTGATTATTTCAATAAAGAAAATTGAAAAATCGCAGTGGCGAAGAAATGAAGAGCCTTGGTGAAGTAGTCAATAATTCTATGGAGCTGATTGAGAATCAGAGCGAACAGCTGAAAGGAGTTCTGCCAAAGAGCTATACAGATTTTTCAGATGATCTTCTGTCGGAGCTGCTTAGAATTTTTAATAACAGAGCATTAGACGATGTGGGCGGAGACATAATCGGAAGAATCTACGAGTATTTCCTGAATAAATTTGCGAAGAATGTAGCTTCAGATGATGGAGTATTCTTTACGCCTAAATCATTGGTCAAAATGATAGTAAATGTGATAGAACCGAAATCAGGAATACTTTTGGATCCTGCCTGCGGTTCAGGTGGCATGTTCGTGCAGACCGGTGATTTTGTAAATCATGCTGGAATGCAGGCAAATGACACGATGACTTTCTTTGGACAGGAGAAGGTCGAATACAACGCTCAGCTCTGTCTTATGAATATGGCAGTTCATGGACTCACAGGTGTTATCAAATCTGGGGATGAGGCGAATACTTTTTACCATGACGCGCACAACCTGAACGGGAAGTGCGACTACGTGATGGCGAATCCGCCATTCAATGTCGATAAGGTCAAGGCGGAGTCAGCAAGTACCGCGGACCGCCTTCCGTTTGGCATGCCATCTGTGAATAAGAAGAAGGAAGTCAGCAATGCAAACTATCTCTGGATTTCCTATTTTTACAGTTATCTGAATGAGCATGGCAGAGCAGGTTTTGTCATGGCTTCATCAGCAACAGATTCCTCAGGCAAGGATAAAAATATCCGTGAATCGCTGATTCAGACAGGTCATGTGGATGTCATGATTTCTGTCGCAAATAATTTTTTCTATACCAAAAGTCTGCCTTGTACGCTGTGGTTTTTTGATAAAGGAAAGCCAGAGGCACTGCAGGATAAGGTGCTTTTCATCGACGCCAGAAACTACTATACAGTTGTCGACCGCACCTTAAATGAGTGGTCGGATTGGCAGCTTAAGAATCTGAACGCGATAGTCTGGCTGTATCGCGGCGACGTGGAAAAATACAAAGCACTCATATCTGAATACCACAAAGCGCTCGGTTCAGATGAATCGTTTGATTCCATTAAGAAAGCTCTGGAGAAGAAAATCGAGGATAAACGAAAAGAGGCAAAAGAAGCAGTAGAAGCCACTGTAAAGAAGGATAGGAAATCCGTACAGTCTGATTTTGATGAAAAAATAAACGAGCTCAATGAGACTCTGACGATCGCGAGGGAAGCAGTCTGGCTATATGAGAAGTTTGGTGATGGAACCTATGCAGATATTCCAGGTCTTTGCAAAATTGCTGACCGCAAAACCATAATTGAAGAAAAAGGCTGCTCCTTAACTCCAGGAGCTTATGTCGGTGCCGCACCTGAGGAAGACGATGGAGTGGATTTTAACGAGAGAATGAAAGAAATCCATCAGGAACTGCTTGCGCTTCAAAAGGAGAGTGATGAGCTGATGGAGACCATCTCAAAGAATATGGAGGAGATGGGGGTATGAAAGTTAAATTAGGCGATGTTTGTGATTTTATTAATGGTGGAGCTTGGAGTGAAAAGGAATATACAAGAAGTGGAATCCCGGTTTTAAAAGTTAAAAATTGTAAGTCATTTGGTTTTCAACTTGATGAAATTGATTATCTTCCTGAAAGTGCACTTAATAAATATAAAAAGAATATTTTGAGAAATGACGATGTAATAATTGCAACGGTTGGTTCACATCCTAATTTATTGGAGTCAGCTGCTGGTAGGTCATATGTTGTAAATGATTTAGTTTCTGGTTTTTTGCTTAATCAAAATGCAGTTTGTGTGAGAACAAAGGATAATGATATATTAGATCAAACTTATTTGGGATATTTTGTTCAAAATAACTTAGGAAAGTTCCAAGTCTGAGGCATTAATAATGGCAACCCACGTCAAGGTGGATTGCCTCAGATTTGGTACTTTCCGTTTGAACCAAGTC
>ONBW01000042.1 GCA_900316165.1 uncultured Lachnospiraceae bacterium
AAGATATTTGAATAAAAACAGAACCGATGCTGGTCGACTGCTTGATGCAAGTCTACCGCATCGGTTTTTTAGTTACAAGCCTGCCCGTGAACTGTAACCATTTGTTGATTGTCTCCTGTGAAAAATATACAATATAGCTAAGAAAAAGGAGGTTTTAATATTGATAGAGCTTTTAGGTGAAGATGATTTTTTAGAGGCCATGAACGGCCCGTGTAAAAAATGGCGCGAAAGCTGCGTAAAGGACGGTTATTTTTCATCGTTTGATGGGACAAAGATTCACTACTACTATGCCGTTCCAGAGTCGCCGAAGGCAGTTATCGTGATGTTCCACGGGTTCTGTGAATTCTTCGGCAAATACCATGAGATGGCGTGGTATTTCTACCAGAAGGGTTATGGTTTCTTCTTCCCGGAGATGCGAGGACATGGATTATCAGGCGGCAAGCTCCCTGAAAAGGACCTGGTCCATGTCAGAAATTACAGGCAGTATGTGGCCGACATGAAAATATTTTTTGAGAGCATTGTAAAAATAAAAGCAGCGCCAAATATACCGAAGCTTCTATTCGCTCACTCAATGGGAGGCGCAATAGGTGCCCTCTATCTGGAGAAATACCCGGATGACTTCAAAGGTGCCATTCTCTCAAGCCCAATGCTGCGCTTAAAAACTGGCGGCATCTCACCAGCAAAAATCAAGCTTCTCAGCTTATATGTCCATCTCTGCCACAAGCAGAAATGCCTTTCAGTCGGGCAACACCACTTCGATGGCGTAAATGTCTTTGAGACGAGCAGCTGCCAGTCGAAAGTACGGTATGACTACCTGTTTAATCAGCGCCTTGAGAACGTCGAGTATCAGACCTATGGTGCCACCTTCGGCTGGTCCCTTGCGAGCCTTTCAGCCACGAAGAAGCTGATAAAAGATGCCTGGCAGATAAAAACCCCGCTTCTTGTATTCGAAGCGGGAAATGATCATCTGGTCGACCCAACAGGCTATACGGATTTTCTGGATAAGGTCCCGAATGCAGAGCATATAAAGTATGATACCTCAAAGCATGAGATCTTTAACTCTACTGATGATGTAAGGTATGATTATTATTCACATCTGTTTAAAACCCTTGATATGATGAGTAAGAAATAAAGAACGGAGCCGGGAAAACCCGGCTCCGCTTTTTAACGCTCGAACTTAAAATATACAATCAATGAATCATCTGCCCTGTGGATCCAAACTGCCGGATCCTCTGATGAATCATCACCCTTTAAGTGAGTGATCTCATAGCGTCCGTATTCATGACCTTCTCTAGGGGACTTCCCATGCTCTGCTGCATCTCCATAATCCTTCTTCTGGAAGCGTGAGATGGCGTCGATGACTTTCTGCATATCGTCATCGCCTTCCATAAACTCTACCCTGATACCGCGTGAGATGTAGACTGGCTCCCCGTTCACATTCTCGTACGGAACAGTCCCGAACCCTTTTTTCCTGACATAGTCCATTAATTCCTTCATCTTTGTCATAGTGAAACCCCCGTTTCTGTTTGTTTATCTACCGGACCCTCCGGTGATTTTTAACTGACTCTATTGTACCATAAATCAGGTACTGTTGAACAATTTTTTTACTCAAAGGCCCATATTATAATCGTGGTAATAAAACAATTTACAAAGCATAATAAATCTGATAGAATAAAAGGGTTGCACATATCATACATAGAGGAAAAATAAATGCAGGAAAATAAAATGGGCGTTATGCCCGTAAAAAAGCTTATTGTAAACATGTCAGTGCCTATGATGATCTCAATGATGGTCCAGGCATTATACAACGTAGTCGACTCGATATTCGTCGCTATGCTTTCAGAGAATGCCCTGACTGCTGTTACGATAGCGTTTCCTCTGCAGAACCTTATGATCGCAGTTGGCGCAGGAACCGGAGTAGGTATCAATGCTATGCTCTCCCGCGCCCTTGGCGAAAAGAATTTCAAGAAATCAGACTCAGCCGCCAATAACGGTGTGTTCCTTGCCATCTTAAGCGCTGTAGTCTTTCTTCTTATCGGTCTTACCTGCACAGAGCCATTTATCAACACACAAACTTCCGACCCTGAGATCAGACAGCTCGGTTACACCTATCTCGGTATCGTAATGACAATCGGATTAGGCGTGTTTCTTCAGGTGACATTTGAGAGACTTCTTCAGTCTACAGGAAGAACTATGCTTTCCATGGCTTCACAGCTTACAGGCGCCATAATTAATATCATCTTTGATCCGATTTTTATCTTTGGGCTTGGACCATTCCCAAAAATGGGCGTTGCAGGAGCCGCATACGCCACAGTAATTGGTCAGTGCATAGCAGCCTGCATAGGTCTCTATCTAAACCTCTCTCACAACAAGGAGATTAATTTTTCTCTTAAAAAAATATTCCATCCTGAAATCTGCACAATTGGCAGAATCTATGCAGTAGGTGTCCCATCGATTCTTATGATGGCCATCGGTTCAGTCATGACATACTGCATGAATATGATCCTTAAGGTATTTTCATCTACTGCAATCGCAGTGTTTGGTGCCTATTTCAAACTGCAGTCATTTTTCTTCATGCCTGTATTCGGTTTAAATAACGGCCTTATCCCTGTACTTGCATATAATCTCGGAGCCAAAAAGAAAGAGAGGATAAACGAAGCACTTAAATTCGCTCTTTTTCTTGCTATCTGCATCATGCTGTGCGGAACTACTGTCTTTGAGCTGTTCCCTTCACAGCTGCTCTCACTCTTCTCTCCATCTAAAGAGATGCTTAAAATGGGAATCCCGGCACTAAGAACTATTGCCATCCACTTTCCTATCGCAGCCTGCGGCATAGTAATGGGTTCGATCTTCCAGGCTTTCTCGAGAAGCATCTATTCTCTTCTCGTATCCTTAGGAAGACAGCTGATAATCCTTATCCCTTCCGCCTGGCTCTTAGCCCAGACCGGCAATGTAAACAACGTCTGGTGGTGCTTCCTTATCGCCGAATTCGTATCATTTACTCTTTCCCTGATTTTCTTTAAAAAGGTCTACAGAGAAGAAATCACAGAAAAATTAGGTTAAAACTATTGACACTCTGCCCGGAAGGGAGTATCATACAACCATCAATTGAATAATTGTTCAAATGTTCATTTAGTAAAATAACTACTCACAGAAAGGCAATGCTATGAGCGAAAGAGAGAAGGAAGAACTAAAAAAGGCTGAAGTCTTTGAAAACGAAGAAGATGATGATGATGACGACGATGAAGACGAAATGCCGACGAAGCAGAAGCTCGTGCAGATTCTTATATCTACCGGACTTCTATTAGCAGCATACTTTATCGTAAAGGCAAATCCCACTCTTAAGGAATGGCAGAAGCTGCTGATCTACCTGGTACCATACTTTGCTGCAGGCTTTGATGTATTAAAAGAAGCCGCTGAGTCTATTACTCACGGAGAGGCGTTGGATGAGGATTTCCTGATGACAGTCTCCACCGTCGGTGCTCTGCTTATTGGCTTTGTGCCTGGCGGTGAATCGATGTACCCTGAAGCAGTGTTCGTAATGCTCTTCTTCCAGGTCGGAGAATTTTTTGAAGGGATCGCTGAGGGAAATTCCTCACGCGCCATCTCACAGCTTCTTGATATCAGGCCGGATACGGCAAATGTCGAACGTGACGGAAAGGTTGTCACTGTATCGCCTGAAGATGTAGCTGTAGGCGAGATCATAGTCATAAAGCCGGGGGAAAAGGTCCCGATGGACGGCACCATCATAGAAGGATCCTCCAGCCTAGATACTGTAGCACTGACTGGCGAATCTGCTCCCCGCGATGTCTCTGTCGGCGACCAGATCCTCTCCGGATGCGTAAACCAGTCCGGTGTTGTCCGCGTCAGAGTGGAGAAAGCGTTCGGCGAATCTACAGCCGCAAAGATCCTAGATCTGGTAAAGAACGCCAGCGGCGCAAAGTCAAAGAGCGAGAAATTCATTACGAAGTTCGCGAAGGTCTATACCCCGATCGTTGTGGCCAGCGCAGTTGTCATAGCTGTTCTTCCTCCTGCAGTCATAGGCGGGATCACTGGATCAGGTTTTATCGCAAACTTCGCGTCATGGCTGTTAAGGGCACTTACTTTCCTTATCGTTTCATGCCCATGCGCGCTTGTTGTTTCGGTGCCGCTTTCATTTTTCGGAGGAATAGGAGCCGCTTCAAAGAACGGTATCCTGATAAAGGGATCCTCATTCATGGATTCTCTCGCGAAGGCCGATACTGTTGTCTTTGATAAGACCGGAACTCTGACAAAGGGTGTTTTTGAGGTCACTACTCTCCACCCTGACTGCATCTCGGGCGAGGAACTGCTTCATCTGGCAGCTCATGTGGAGCGCTATTCCACTCACCCGATCGCAACATCGATAAAGGAAGCATTCGGTAACGAGGACGACGGCTGCGAGGTTTCCGATGCCGAGGAGCTGGCAGGCATGGGTGTACGCGCTGTAGTAAATGGCAGGAGTGTCTGTGTTGGAAACACCAGACTCATGGATTCAGTCGGCGCGAAATGGAAAGCCTGCGATGAACCGGGCACCATTCTGCATGTATCAATCGACGGCAGATACGCCGGACATATACATATCTCCGACGTAGAAAAGCCGGACTCCGGACAGGCAATTGCTGATCTCAAGTCCTTAGGCGTCAGAAAGACAGTTATGCTGACAGGCGACAGGAAGGAGGTCGCCGCGCGCGCAGCTGCTGACCTGGGCCTTGACGATTACCGTGCGGAGCTTCTCCCCGCTGACAAGGTTAACAACGTCGAAAAGCTGATCAGTGAGAAACCGGCTGACGGTTCACTGATATTCGTTGGAGACGGAATAAATGACGCGCCGGTTCTGGCCAGGGCTGACGTCGGAATAGCCATGGGCGCAATGGGAAGCGATGCAGCGATAGAGGCTGCCGATGTAGTCCTGATGGATGACAAGCCTTCAAAAATAGCCCGCGCTGTCAGGATCGCAAGGCGTACAGTCTCAATAGCAAAACAAAATATTATTATAGCAATAGCAATAAAGATTGCCATACTTATCCTGGCTGTATTCGGTCTTGCTCCGATGTGGCTGGCTGTATTCGGAGACACCGGTGTACTTATTATCTGTATAGCAAATTCAACAAGGACGCTGAGTTATAAAAATGAGCATTAAATGTAATCTTCCAGATGAAAATGAAATGGCCGACCTCGCCGAACTCTTCAAGGTGTTCGGCGACTCGACACGGATAAGGATCCTGTTCTGTCTCTACGAGGAGGAAAGAAGTGTTACAGAGATAGCCGAAATCCTCAACATGACAACCTCCGCCGTCTCTCACCAGCTTAAGATCCTTAAGACAAACAAGCTTATAGACTCCCGCCGCGACGGGAAGCAGATTTTTTACTTCCTAGCCGATGAGCATGTACACTCTATCCTCGCTGTCGGCAGAGATCATATCGAAGAATAAAAAATAAACGGAGGCCGCTTAATAACGGTCTCCGTTTACTTTTACCTCTCAATCCTATTCTGAAGCATCGTACCAACTGCTTCCGCAAACATATCAAGACTCTTTATCCTCGCGAAATCCGCTCCGTATATTCGATGTACCGCCGAAAGGCTGTCATCGCCGCCTGTAAATACACAGAGCACCTGAATGCCCTTCATTCTCGCTGAGTGAACCTCAGCCGCGGTGTCCTCTACACCCATATCCGCGGCATAATCCCTGTAGACACCGTCTCCGGTTCTTACCTTTATCATGTCGTTCGGAGTGCAGTCAGACAAGACGATAAGGATCTTGTTGTCGGCGTGATTTTCCTCGAGAGGCTTTGTATCTGATCTGGTCATAAGTCCCGCCGCCAGCCTTATCGCGATGCCATCTCTGTTTGCGCCGGTAGTGAAGTATTTAAAGATTTCTTTGTTCTTATCCTTTTCACTGTAATCACGATAGAGATTTAAGACCGTATAGCCGGTAAGTGAGCAGAAAGACATGACTCTTACCGGGATATTACACCTCGTAAGCGCCTCTGCTATCATATAACCCTGAGCTGATACGATCTCCTGCCTGTGGATCTGCGATGTCGAAGCGTCAAGCAGCAGATCAACTGATACATTTCCGCTGTCTCCGGGTATTATTTTCTTAAAAATCCTGTCGTCATCCAGGTGTATTGCGCGCCAGATTTTTTCTGGTTTTAAAATGCCCGACTTCGTACTGATCTCCTGGTCCTCCATACGGACAAGAAGGGAATTTCTTATTTTTTCAGTAAGACGCTCTATCTGAACACGATGAAGCTGCTCGCTGTCGTGATAGATCTGCTCGTTTTCAGAAGCCTGCTCTATAGCCTTCCGGTGCATTTTTCCGGCAAAACCGGCCTTAAGCATTTTTTCCTCATAGGCGCCACGGGTGATATGGAGCTTTACATCGGCGTGATTTCCGGTACAGTAATCCTTCTGGAGAGCTTTTACAGCCGCGTCATCGCAGATGGATTTGCCGAAATAATTGGTGATGTAATCCTTCATCCCCTCATCCGACTGGGCTGTGTACTTTGCGAAACTTACTGACAGGTGACTCTGATCCACAACCGCACCGCCATACTCATTCACGTGCTCTCCGTAGCCAAAGGACATCCGCCTTACAGGCCCGCTGTTATCGCCAGCCGCTGACCTTTTCTTAAAAACAGCCACAGGAGAGGCCACATAAACCTGGAGCCTGTCCAGGAATGTCTTCTTATGAGCTCCGGAGGTATACGGAAAATAAGTCTTAAGCACTTCATCTATCCGTGCTATCGCGCCATCAGTATCGAGATCCCCCGGTATCTCTATCGCGTCTAAGAGCTTTCTGTCTACTACATCCGGCAGGTCAGCGTCCTCGCCAAGGCAGTGGCGCAGATGGCCGTGTGTTACAGCGATAAGCCTCTGACCAGCGGAATCCTCGAAGTTTATATCGCCTCTTGACTCCTCTATCGCTCCGGCCGCGTAATCAGCCCTCAGGTCATAAAGAGCCGGTCGCTCACTGTTTTCCTTTAAAAAAGCACCGTTTTCCATGGCGATCCAGAAAAGGCTCTCATAGACGGACTGGTTTATTTTTTCATGGAAGGAGTTGTAGTAATCCATAAGCTTTTTCCAGTCATATCGCCTGTGTATCACGCCTACCATGGTATTCCAGTAGATATCGGCATGTCCGTTCTCATCATATACCCTGAAACCGGTGTCGATGGAATAGTCATGAGCTCCGTTCCATATCAGATTCGATGCGCGCTTTTTTTCAAAATCTGTTATGTCCATTATTTAAAGATCTTGTCTCTCTTAAGATTTTTAGGAAATCTTACAGTAATTATGTCATCCACAAGCTGCCTCTCATAACTGTCGAAGCATTTGTTCACGATACCGAGCTGCAGTGCAGCATTTACTCCCAGTCCGTTCTCCATCATGTGTATTGCAGAAAGAAGTCCTCGAAGGTCGAGAGCCTTGGATGAGATTTCCCCGCCCTCGCATTTTTTCCTGATCTCAGTGAAAAGCTCCGCAAACTGCGATACATACTCATCCTTTAGTGAGGAAAAATTCGTGCTGATAAGCTTCTTCAGGTTTTCCTCGGTTATCACCGGCATCTGGATTATCATAAAACGGGAAGCCAGGGCCTCATTTATCTCACGGGTTCCGGCATAGCCATAGTTCATGGTACCTATAAATCTCGTCGCTTCATCAAGCTCTACCCTCTCGTACCCAGGTACATCGATGACATGCCTGAAATCAAGAGCAGCGTGGAGAACAGCAAGCGACTCGTTCTTTGCCATATTTACCTCGTCGAGGATTCCAAAGCCGCCCTCCTCCGCGCATTTTAGTATTGGTCCTTTTCTTAAGGAAACCTCGCCGTTTTTAAAGGTATCGGTACCGATAAGAGCAGCGGCATCAGCGTTTACATACAGGGAAATATCCCACTGGGGACGTCCGAAGGCCTGGGAAAGACCTTCTGCAAGGACATTTTTTCCTGTGGCCTTTGGGCCCACGAGAAGAAGGTTCTCACCGGAAAGAATTGCGGACAGCGCCTCCTCCCAGATTTCAGCGCCATAATAGTTATAACGTGGAACCGGGATTCGCTTCTCCAGCCCTGGATTTACCTTGTGGGAGAGTCTGAAATCTGTTACATCCTTCAGGATACCTTCGGATACGCCTTCATTTTTTAAAAAATCAATGATATCACTCATAAAAATTTCCTTACAAAACAACAGGCCGCCACGCTATCCTGAAACAGCGCAGCGGCCTTTATTAATTACAGATTAGAATTTCTTTTATGCTGCCGCTGCAGTAAATGTACCAGCAGAAGCCTTCTTCTTTCCATCTATCAGAACTATTGCTACATAGAATATCGTCCAGATAAGAGATACTATGTATGCGGCTGTCCAAGGAAGTCTGAAACCTATCTGAGCGTTCATGATGAATGCACAGGTAACGAATGAATAGAACGCGCCGGCGATCATCGGCATCCAGACAAATTTAGCCTTTCCATGTGTATACAGGTAAACAGCGATACATGCAAGAGCAAACAGTGAGATCATCTGGTTAGACCATGCGAAGTATCTCCAGAGAACATTGAATCCGTTAGCATCGAGCTTAGCCCATACCAGGATTACGTAAACAAGCGCGAATATAGGGATAGCAAGAAGTATACGCTTTGCGTTATTATCCTGTTTCAGATGGAATGTATCCGTCAGTGTAAGACGCAGTGAACGGAGTGCTGTATCACCTGAGGTGATAGGAAGTACGATAACACCAATGATAGCGATCATACCGCCAACAGGTCCAAGTGCGTTCTTGCAAAGGATACCAACTACTGAGGTAGCGCTTACTGCAGTAAGCTGTCCCTTGATCATTGTGTTGAAGGTCCATGCCTGTGTAGCATTGTCAAAGATCATCTGCACACCGCCGTTTTGTGCACCCATGTTGATCATGCCAAGTGTTCCGGCTGCCCAGCACATAGCGATGAATCCCTCTGTGATCATCATATCGTAGAATACGATACGTCCCTTCTTCTCGCTCTTGATTGTACGTGAGATAAGAGCTGTCTGTGTAGAATGGAATCCTGAGAGGATACCGCAGGCTACAGTAACGAAGAAGATAGGAATGAAGTGATGTCCATCAGCTGCCAGTGGGCCAGAGCCGAAGTAAGCTGCGAAATCAAATCCACCGTCCTTAGCATACTGGCCTACTGTATTCCAGTTAGCCCAGACATCTGTAAGAGGATAACCCTTTGCAAAGATAGCAACAAAGATACCTACTGCTGACAGAACCAGGATAGCTCCGAATATAGGATAGATACGTCCAATGATCTTATCGATCGGGAATACTGTAGCTATCAGGTAATAAATAAAGATACATGAATAAACGATCCAGGTTACGGCATCTGTAGCTGCTCCGGTTCTTCCAAGTACCTGAGTAATGAAGATATCACCAGGAGTGTAGATGAATACTGCTCCGACTAACAGAAGCAGGATGCAGATGAAGACATCATACAGATAATACACAACCTTGTTGGTGTACTTCTGTACGAACTGAGGCATCTGAAGTCCTCCGTCTCTTGTGCAGATCATACCAGAGAAATAATCGTGCATTGATCCACCGATTACGTTTCCGATAGGGATTGCAAGGAAAGCAATAGGTCCGAAAAGGATACCCTGGATAGGTCCAAGGATAGGACCGGTTCCTGCGATATTGAGGAGGTTGATAAGACTGTTCCTCCATGTAGCCATAGGAACGTAATCCACTCCATCCTGCTTAGCATAAGCAGGTGTTTCTCTGTCATCCGGCTCGAAGACCTTCTCACAGAAACGTCCGTAGAGAGCTCCACCGCAGACCAGGATGATCAGTCCGATGATAAAAGTTGCCATTGAAAAAATACCCTTCTTTCTTTTTAATCTAGAAAAAATTTTAATGCACCGGTGAATAAAATTCAACTGCAAAAGTTAAAAATAATGTACAAAAAGCCGCACATTGTAATAAAATCCGACTTTGTGTACATTATAGGTGAATTATTTTCACTTGTAATCTGCAACTGTAAACATAGGTTTAACTGTAACTATCTGTTCATAAACTTCTCTGCTTACAACCTTGGTATTATCAGCCTCTTTTAAATCCTGTTTAAGTGTCATAAGAGCATCATCTATCGTTTCTGCTCTTCCCTCAAGAATAATCCTCCTGAGCATTTCAATAACCACAGGATGGCTGTATCTGGCTGGTAGATGGTAATCATTAAATCCTTTTACGAAATGATCCATATCATGAAGGGCCTGCTCGTAGTCTCTCGTCACATTCTTTTTATTTTTCACAGGACCAGGAAGGATCTTTGTATTTATCATAAGTATGATGATCATTGCACAGATAAGCATTGTGATAACAGAGGCCGTGGAAGTGATAATACCATGCTGCCTCATTACTATAGCTGCCACAAAGCCCACGATACCTGCCAGAAGGATTATAAAAACAATCCATTGGTAAGCAGGCTTTATAAGGTCCATCTTTCTTTTGATCCGGGCTATCCCAGAAAGATTTTCATACAACCCGGGGCTCTTTTTCAGATTTGTCTCATCACGGTCTAATGCACGGATAGCCTTTTCCGCATTTTCAGAGAGCTTCTGCGATTTCATTTTTTCGTCAAGCTCTTCCTTCTTTTTCTGCTTTTCTACACCGGCAGGACTTAAAGTATAGACAGAAGGAGCTACACGGTTTACCTCCTCAAGCATCTTGTCAGCCTCACGTATATCCTTAAAGATGCACTGTTTCTCCTTACCGTCATCGTATCTGACCACGACATAGAGTACCGGAGCTAAGAGGCCTTTTCCATCGGCATTACTGTATGCTACTCTCTTAAAGACATGAGTCACTTCTGAAAGCGGCACATATGTCCTTCTGTTAAAGACAGCGCCTGGCAGATATATGGCTTTATCACCCACACCACACATACCGAAATTTCTGCAGTTTTTCCTGTCTGCCTTTAAGACAGAATCTTCCAATGTCTTATCACTTAATGATTTTAATTTTCCCATAATAGACTTCCTTTTAAAAAGCTCTGCTAAAGATTATAAGATTTGCACGCTGAATATGCAAATTTTTCTTTAAAGCAATCCATGCATAGGTAATAATTCTCGCGCGAATGATATAGATTTCATATTTTTTTCACAATGTTTTCACATAGTTCATGTACTATATTATTGTGATAGCAGAAATGCTATCCGAATTTTTTTCATACTCTCCCCTTTTTGCCACGGATTTCCCATCCGTGGCTTTTTATCTGTAAGGATTTATTAAGAATTGTTTATTTTTCTTAAATTTTACGCAGTATTGTTGATTATAATACCCCCATGCTGTAAAATGTACACAGTTTTACAAAGAGGCAAGGAAAATATATGGATTTAATGCAGACGCTTGACCTTACGAATTTTCTTCTGATCCTTCAGATGATACCCTTGATCGTCATGGCATGGATCGGAGTCATCGCAGTCTGGGGACTGACCAAGCACAAAAGGCCAAGAGCAAAATATATAAGAACTGAGCAGAGTAATTTCGGAATCATCGTATGTGCGAGAAATGAGGAAGCCTCAATCTCGCATCTCTTTGACAGCATACAGGCCTCGGACTACCCATCTGAAAAAAAGCACGTATTTCTTATCGCAGACCACTGCACTGACAGAACAGCTGAGATAGGCCGTTCCTATCCATTCGTCACTGTTCTCAAGAGAGACGACGGTCCTCAGGATGGAAAGGGCTCTGTACTCAAATGGGCTCTTCCACGTATTTTTGAGATAGATAAGGACAGTAAGCTCGACGCCTTCGCCGTTTTTGACGCTGACAACGTCTTAAGTCCTGACTTTCTTACAAAAATCGATGACAAGTTGCGCCGTGGGAACCGTATAGTACAAGGCAACCGCCTCGGAGGACAGCCGTACCGCTCTCTTATCACTAAATGGTACACTCTCTATTGGGCCTGCTATACGATATTTTTCTCATATGCCCGTGAAAAAGTGGGTCTCTCAGTTTTCCTCACAGGAACCGGCTTCGCTGTCGATGGAGATCTGTTAAGACAGACTGGATGGAATACAAGCACCATCACAGAGGATGTCGAATTCTCACTTGATAATGTTCTTAGGGGTCAGCGTGTTTCTTTTTGTATTAAAGCAGTATGCTTCGATGAACAGCCGCATCAGTTAGGTGTTATGTTCCATCAGCTCGCCAGATGGTGTACCGGCGGCTATGAAGTCCTTAAAAAGGATTTCAAGGCACTAGCTTTCGATAAAAAAAAGCCCGTCAGAAAAATGCAGAGGGTCGATGCCCTGATGCTTCTTCTGATGGGACCATGCTCATGGATTTCTGCGATTATATCGTATATAAACAGTGCGATCATCATCTACAAGCTGCCGCTTCTATACTTCCTGCCGGCAGCCGGATTTTCAGTGTTAAGCCTTATTTTTATGTATTTTGCGGTATTTCTTACAGCGAGATACAATCATATCCCGATGAGAAAAATGGGGATATGGGCGATTATCACCTTCCCGCTGTTCCTCTTTGTCTACATGCTCTGCTCTATAAAGACCTGTTTCTTCCCTACCAGAAAATGGAAACGGATAGAGCACGAGGCATTAGATACCTCTCAGGAATAGGCCCTTCAGCCCATCAGCCATGAGAGATAGCAGGACTGGCAGTGGTTGTGCTCCACGCTTGTATCGTCAAAGTCACTGCCTGTGATATCAGAGAAGGTCTGCGCCATAAGATCGTGGTCAGAATCACTCATAACTACGTCTGTTCCATATCTGCGGTAGGTACCGAATTGATAATAGGTGGATGAAAGAGCTCCTAAACACGAATCCTTGTTTAAGAGATGCAGCTCCTCAAGTGTCTTTGCCAGATCATCTGAATTTTCAGGCGGAAGCGTAGTAATCAGATCATCAGGATTTATGTAGTTATAGATATTCGTATACTTAGAAGTATCCTTATCCCTTGACTTTGTGACCTTTGGTGTGGCAAAGGTATAGGCATAAACAGAATTTTTACCATACTTGTCAGAAAGCCTTTTTGCCATAATATTTCCTACTGCTGCGCCTCTGCTGTGTCCGCTCACCCAGAAAATGACCGAGCCTTTTTTTAGCTTGTTTTTCTTGAGATATGAGTTGAGTTTTGTCTGAACTGCCTTCTCTGTGGCATCGAAGCCCTCATGAATCGTACCAGTACCAAGGTTTAAGTTGCTGTACCACTCATCCTTCGTTGAAGTGCCCTCCAAAATTACAGCAACAACAGTCTTTTTCCCGATTTTCTTTTTTCCAAGGTTAAATGACAGATTATTAAATTCTGCATCTGATACACTCTGTCTTGAATTAGTAAAACCACAGGATTTCATAAAGCTTTTAATGTCTTTTTCATTATAAGCTGCATCTGCAGCTGCTGCAGAAAGAAGTGCCAGGCTGTCCTGCCTTTTAACAGTACTCTTTGTAAAAAAAACGTCCGAATAGACCACGGAAACCTTCATCTCTTCATCATTAAAGGCACCGTCAGGATATGAGGCACTGATGGTCTTCTTTGTATTTTTTGCAGAAACCTGATAAGGCTCTGTGATAAAAACTGTGGTAATAGAAACCACGGCCACAAGGGCCGCGGCGATTATTTTTTTAAGTGACATTATTCCTCCAAAACTTATTCGGTTCTTCTTCGTCTGTCGTGAATCTTGTAATATTCCGTCTTGTTTTTATACATCATCTGCTCAGCATTGAACTGAACACGCTCACGCTCAGTAGAATTGCTTGACCAGCCCCAGCCGATAGAGATATGGATAGCATTTCTGTCTAATGCTTTCTTTTTCTGCTCCATCTCCGCAAGGAAGAGCTGCTCGTCAGGATCGTCAAATACGATGACGAATTCATCTCCACCGATCCTGTACAGATGTCCCTTTGGATATGTCTCTTTGAGAAGCTCAACCGTCCTGATGATAAGCTGGTCGCCCTTCGTATGACCGTAGCTGTCATTTGTGCTCTTTAAGCCATTTAAGTCAGCAAAGACTATTCCTATCGGCAGACGCTTTCTTTCAAACCTCATCATATCCTCGTCATAGGCATTTCTGTTATCACAGCCGGCCAGCTGATCTGTTCTGGAAAGTATTGTAAGCTGTTCAATAAGCAGCTGATTCTTGATCTCTGCATTTAAGAAAAGTGCGATAGACTGCAGTAGGCTCTTGGTATTTAAAACCTCTGCCTTCACATAGTTCTCTACACCTATATATCCTATCAACTGTCCGCCGTCCTTAAGAAGAACCTCCATGAAATTACGGCACATAGGATCTATAATACCTCCAGGCGCACTCTCCATGACCTCTGCGACATCAGCAACTATGATCACATCATCCTTGTTTGCATAGCGCTCCCACCACCTGGCGTTGTGAATCGTCTCAGTAATCGGATGCTTGCTCTTTTCTACACCTGGTCCGCACCATTCGCGTACTTTCTCGATCTGCCCGTCTTTTACCAGACCAAAGTACATTCTGTCAGGATGTATAAGTGTCCCCATCTCTGCCATAATCTTTGCGGCAGCATCCGGGATACTCTCACCCTGATGCAAAAACTTCGCACAACGGATAATTACATTATCGACCTGCTCGTTTATAGCTATCTGATCCTGCTCCGAAAGCAGAGGTCCAAGGCCGGTCTGGTTATCGAAGTGGAGTCTCCTGAACTCCTCAATAGGTACAGGCTTCGAATACAGGTAGCCCTGGAAAAATGTAACAGGGTATCTCTGTAAAAATACCTGCAGCTCCTCGTTTTCTACACCCTCGATACAGATGGCCTTTCCACTCTCAGTTACCGAATGTGTAAGACCGTTGATGATATTCTGATCTATCCTGTTGTCGAGAATATCCTTAATGAACTGCCTGTCGATTTTTACCTCATCAATCGGCATTTTTCTAAGAAGATTAAGAGAAGAATATCCGGTTCCGAAATCATCAAGGGCGAACTTGATGCCCTGCGAATGAAGTGCTACAACCTTATCACGGAGCATATTCTCGTCCATGATACGGCATCTCTCAGTAAGCTCGAGACAGAGATTCTTTGGAGCATAACCTGTCTCATCGAGGATATTTATTACTGAATCGGCAAAATTGGACTTCTCGATCTGAGCATATGAGAGATTAACATTTACAACGAAATCCGGGTCTTTTTTAGCAAAATCCTTTGAATCGATGCAGGCCTGTCTCATGATAAAGCTGCCTAACTCAGGGAATACGGTATCTTTCTCTAAGATCGGGATGAACTCATCAGGACTTACTGTGCCATACTTATCGTTTCTCCAGCGGATAAGAGCTTCCATTCCTGCAAGAGTGCCGTCTGAAACTCTGATAATTGGCTGATAGCAGAGGAAAAAGCCCCTGCACCCATCGATAACGCACTCTCTTATGACATTTAACTCTTCAAGCCACTGCTTGTTCTTGTCTGAGATATGGTTATGGAAAAATATAAGGTCACCCTGATGTCTGTCCTTTGAATCCTGATATGCATAGAGCAGACAGGAGTAGAGTGTGTGTGCGCTGATCCTGTTATCCAGGATTTCCATCGCACCACAGGCTAAGAACAAATGAATCCTCGAATGATCGACCTCAATACCCTGCTTACAGTCCAAACGGAACTTTTCATAGATGGCCTCAAGGTCAATCCTTGCGATTGAATTAGACTTAATCGCAAACTTCGCACCCTCCATCCTGTATATATCACAGTCATTTCCAAAGTAATTGCGGAGCAGTTCCGTAAATGTAACAAGTACCTGGTTACCAAATGAATAGCCATACACTTCATTTACTTCAGAGAAATGTGTAGAACCGATAAGGAGTACAGTGCAGTTCTCATTATTCTGTGAAGCAGCCTTCAGATCACTGAAAAACGCATAGAGATTCGGCAGAGTAGTGACTGTATCCATTTTATTCTGAATACCGAAGTTTAAGACAGTACCTGCTATATATGCCGGAGATGAATCCTTATCCTTTATATATGAGGCTGAAACCTCACAGTTTACATAACTGCCATTCTTATCCTTTATCCTGCACTTGACGAAGACCTTGCCACTCGCATGGGATCTCATGTATTCGAAACGGTTTTCAAACTCCATTCGGTCCTCAGGATGAATCCTTAATATCCAGTCCTGCTCACCACCAGCGACAAGTTCTCCTGAAAGTCCAAAAAACTCAACCGCTGAGCTGCACCAGCGCATTTCTCCTGTCTGCTCATCGATAACAAACAGGTATCTACCGTCATCCGAATCTGTAAACGCCTGAAAAAGACTGTTAAGCAAAGCTTTGTCTTTGAATAATCCTGGCATTAACTCCATTTTCCCTTCTCCTTATAATGATTTAAAACCAAATCTGGCATACTGTTCACGACGCTTTTTTTCATCTAAGAGATCAAGAGACATCTGATCTAACGTATGTGAAAGTGCCACGTCCCTCTTTATTGTTGCGAGATCCTTGCTCATAAAAGCTGATTCTCTGTATTCAATTAAAGCCTTGATCGGACTTCTCTTTACACCCAGCTTTTCTTTCCAGAATGCTGAAAGCTTTTTTCGAGCCTTTTCATCCTGACATGAATCAATAGCCTGATAAATCCTCTCAATTGTCCCATATTCGCGCAGGAGAGGCGCTGCTGCGCTCTGTACGCCCTTTACTCCTGGGATATTATCAGAGGAGTCACCTGTTATTCCTTTGAGATCAGGTATCTGCTCCGGATAGACTCCATATTCACTTACGCAGACAGAAGGTGTCACAGAGACAGCTTTATCCGGAAGTGAAAATCCCTTTCCGTCTGAAAAAAGTGACGAATACTTCTGATTTATCTCATCAGCCTTATCCTGCTGAGTCTGTAAAAGCCAGAGCGTAGTAAAAGGATCTACAAGCTGCAGATAATCGTGATCCTTCGTGATGATGTATGTCGGCATCTCCTTTGAATAGAGTGCTGCCGCACTTCCGGCTAAATCGTCCGCCTCATAATCATCGCTCATCTCCACAGCATATCCAATCTCCTGAAGCATCTCTTCCATATGGATGAACTGGTCCTTAAGAGGCTCAGGCGTTGCAGATCTCTGTGCCTTATAATCGGCATATTTTTTCCTGCGGAAAGTATCCCTGGTCTTATCAAAGCAGATTATCATATGGGTTATATGCTGCTCTTTTATGATTTTCTTAAGGGTCTTGGTCATCGCATACATCGCATTCGTATAGAATCCGTTGTACTGCATGATCTTATCGTAGTGCTTTTTCTTCTCTTCCTCGTCCTTTTCAAAAAGTATCTGCTTTGGAAGAAGGCCGTAATACGAGGTCACAAGCATTGAAGACCCATCAACGATCAGTAATCTATTCATAAAATAAATCAGTCGAGCTTAATTCCTGAAAGAATGCTTCCAAGGCTGGTGGTAGCCTCTTCACCTGAGGAATACTCATGCTCTTCTGCCTCTCCCTCATCCGATACTTTTTCATCAGCCTTAGGATCTGCAATAAGCCCCTTCATGGAAAGTGAGATTTTGCCATCCTTTATACCTTTGATCTTTACTTTTACATCGTCGCCTTCTTTGACGATCTCACGAGGGCTGGCGATTCTTCTCTCAACGAATTCTGAAATATGTACAAGTCCTGAGATGCCATCTCCTAAGTTAATGAATGCACCATAAGGCATGATAGATTCTACTTTTCCATCAACAATCTTTCCCGGTGTAAGCATCTCAATGCGCTTGTTTCTCTTATCCGCTTCCTGAGCTCTTATAAGCTCTCTGGCTGAGAGAATCAGCTTCTCGTTCTCCTGATCAGCCTCAGTAACAAGGACATTGATTTTCTTTCCAACAAAACTGTCAAGGTCTTCCACATAGTGGCCTGAAAGTCTTGAAGCAGGGATAAATCCTCTGATACCCTCAGCATATGCTACACAGCCACCCTTTACAGCCTCGATTATCTCCACCTCGATAGGTGTCGACGAAGCCATCTCAGCTCTGAGCTTATCCCAGTTGAAGTCCTCTTCGGTCTCCTGCTTCTGGTGCTTCTCGAGTGATTCGTTTATCTCTTTTTCATAGTCCTTCATTGTTTCTTCAGCCATGTAAAATATCTCCTTTAAAAAACAGCTGTCGCAAAAAATGCGCAACAAATTATTCTCTACTAGTATAAGTTTTCAAAGAATTTTTTTCAATATGATTTTCTAAACTTCATTTAAACTTCGCCTGCTATCATATGAATCATCAAAGGAAAAGAAAACAAAAGCACAGAAAGCCTCCTGTATAATATAAAGTGTCAGGGGGTTGACATATAAAAATACCTCAAGTAGATTTGAATCATTACTGACCTGGACGTTAGTAAAATT